>NZ_JAKDLJ010000017.1 GCF_030452865.1 Pseudorhodobacter sp. | reverse complement strand
AGGAAACACAGGAGCTTACCATGCAGAACATCGTCATCCTCGCCGGCAACATCGGCCAGAACCCTGAAGCCCGCACCACCCAAGGCGGCACCCAGATCACCAACTTCAGCCTCGCCACCTCGCGCCCCCGCCTCGCGGAAGGCCGCGTGCTGCGCGACGACAACGGTTACCGGGTCATGGACACGGAATGGCACCGCATCACCTGCTTCAACGGTCTCGGCAAGACGGTCGCGGAGCATTGCGAAAAGGGCATGAAGGTCCTCGTCCACGGCCGTATCCACTACAGCAAGTGGATCGACAGCATGGGCAATGACCGCTACGGCTGCGAGATCATCGCCGAGAAGGTCGACTTCCTGAGCCGCCCGAAGTCGGCCGAGAACGAAAACCCTGAGCTGGTCGACCGCGACGATGAGATCCCGTTCTGAGGGACGGGATCTCCCCCTCGGCCCCGGCGGGGAGACCCGCCGGGCACTTTCGGTGTCGGCTTTGCGCGACAAGCAGGCCACGGTTCAAGAGCAACTGGTCGTTCCAGACAAACCTTGGCACGATCGACCCAGTTCCGTCTTTCAGAGCCCCGACATGGCCAAAACGGGCGCGGGCAGACGCAGCCCCCCAATCGGAATTGCCGCACTTGCCTTGTCCAATGCGACAACGGTGTCAGCGGACAGTGTCAGCTTTGCCGCTCCAAGGTTTTCGGTCAGGCGGTCCAGCCGTTTGGTGCCGGGGATCGGGACGATCCACGGGGCCTTGGCCAGCAGCCAGGCCAGCGCCACCTGCGCAGGTGTGGCATTCAGAGTAGTGGCGAAACCCCGTATCATATTGACCAAGGCCAGGTTTGCCTCCCGGACCTCAGGCGCAAAACGCGGGGACATGCCGCGAAAGTCGTTGGCGGCGAAAGTGGTGGCCGTGTCAACTTTGCCGGTGAGAAAACCAGCGCCCAAGGGGCTGAAGGGCACAAAGCCGATGCCAAGCTCGGCCAGCGCGGGCAGAAGGTCCACCTCGGGCTCGCGCGTCCAAAGCGAATATTCACTTTGCACGGCGGCCAGCGGCTGCACTGCATGGGCGCGCCGGATCGTGGCGACACCGGCTTCGGACATGCCGAAGTGCCCGACCTTACCCGCCGCGATCAATTCCCGCACCGTTCCGGCAACATCTTCGATCGGCACGGCCGGATCGACGCGGTGCTGGTAGAACAGGTCGATGTGGTCTGTACCAAGCCGCTTCAGCGCTGCATCGCAGACCGCGTGGATCCGCTCGGGGCGGCTGTTGGTGCCGCCCGTCCGTGCGCCTGTTTCAAGGTCGATGTCGAAGCCGAACTTGGTGGCAATTGTCACCTTGTCCCGGATTGGGGCCAAAGCCTTGCCCACGACGATTTCATTGGCGAAGGGGCCATAGGCCTCAGCGGTGTCGAAATGCGTCACACCAAGTTCATGGGCGGCGCGGATCAGCGTTATCGCTTCGGCATCGGGCAAGGCATCGCCATAGGCCGAGGTCAGCCCCATGCAGCCATAGCCCAAGGCCGAGACTGTCAGCCCGCCCTGTCCGAGAGTTCTTTGTTCCATTGGGACGCTCCTGAATCATGTTTCTTGAAGAAACAGATAGGACCGCTGGATCGTGAAGATAATCCGCTATAATCTTCATTCGGCTGTTAGAGGATTGAAGCAATGACGGAAGACCTGAATGACCTTGCCGCCTTTGCCGTGGTGGCCGAGGCGCGCAGTTTCACCAAGGGTGCGGCGCAGTTGAACATTTCGCCTTCTGCGCTCAGTCAGACCATCGGCAAACTCGAAAAGCGCCTCGGCGTGCGCCTTCTGGCCCGAACGACACGATCCGTGGCGCTGACCGAGGCAGGGGAACGTCTGTTCAACGTGGTTCAGCCGCGTGTGAGCGAGATTGACGTGGAGCTTACGGCGCTGAAATCGCTGCGCGACAAGCCCTCTGGCACCATCCGCATCACCACGTCCGAACATCCCGCTCTGACCATACTTGAACCGGCGCTGGTGCGGCTGATGTCGGACTATCCCGACATCACGGTCGAAGTGTCGATCGACTACGGCCTGACCGATATCGTGGCCGAACGATTTGACGCGGGAATCCGGTTGGGCGAGCATCTGGCGCAGGACATGATCGCGGTCCCCATCAGCCCGCCCTTGCGCATGGCCGTGGTGGGATCACCGGCCTATTTCGCCCGTCACCCTGTTCCTTTGACGCCCGATGACCTGCACGTCCACCGCTGCATTAACATCCGATTTCCCCGTTTGGGCAATCTGGCGCAGTGGGAGTTCGAGAAGGAGGGCAGGGCAGTCAACGTCAAGGTCAACGCGGTCTTGGTGAACAACAGCATGCACCTTGGTCTGGCCGCCGCGCTGGATGGAATTGGTCTGGCCTGGACCGGAGCCGACCTTGTGCGTCGGCATGTCGAGGCTGGCACCTTGGTTCAAGTGTTGGAAGACTGGTGCCCGGCCTTCCCAGGATATCATCTGTATTTTCCCAGCCGCGTTCACCCCTCGTCCGCCTTTTCGGTCTTGGTTGACGCTCTGCGGTATCGGCCCGACCGCTGACCAATACGAGCTAGACCCATCATGGAGTATCTGTTGGAAATCGTCCGTTTGTGGCCTTTGACGTTGCCAAGAGTGAGAGGCGTGCCGGTTTCCCGGTGACAGGTTGAAGGCGGGGAGAGAGGCTCCCGGCGCCTGTCACGGGAGATTTGCGATGGGCGTTGTGGAAGTTCTTGATCCGGTACAGCCAGTGCGGGCCGGTGGCTGGAAAGTGGATGTGAGCCGGGGCGAGCGGAACGGGCGGGTGTCGTCCGAATGGTTCAACCGGCCCGATGATGAGCGGTATCTGTCCCTCGACGATCTCTGGGCGAATGTGAAGGGCCGGTCCGAGCGCAGCCTTAGCCGGGTGGTGCAGACGGCGGATATTCGCGTCGAGGCCACGCGCGACAGTGCCGAGCGGTTGCACCTGGTCTTGCCGAAGGCGCAAGAACCGGTCGCACCGACCCACTGGGCGTTCGGCCAGCTTGCCAGCATCGTGGGGGCGCCTGCCTCCTACCTGCGCCAGCTGCCCGCGCCGCTGGCGGGCATCAACCTGCAATACGGCCTCACCAACCATCGCGCTGAGCAGGTCAAGACTTTTGAGACGGAAGATGGCCGCACCGAACTGCGCGCGGTGACCGGCCCGGACTATGGCCGCATCCATGACCACGAGTTGGTCGAGGCGGTGCAACGCATCGCGGGCAATGGCACCGGCGACACGCGCTGGAAGGTGCCGGGTGTGCTCGACTGGTCGACCGGGGTCTACAACCCCGATGTCGAGATCAGCCGCGACACGACCACCCTCTATGCCTCGGACCGCGATGTCTTCTTGTTCCTGGTCGATGATCATAACACGATCGAGGCGGGGCGGCTGCCTGATGGTTCCCCTGATCTCTACTTCCGGGGCTTCTACTGTTGGAATTCGGAGGTGGGGGCCAAGACCCTCGGCATGGCCAGCTTCTACCTGCGGGCAGTTTGCCAGAACCGCAACCTCTGGGGCGTCGAGGATTTTCAGGAGATCACCATCCGCCACTCGAAATATGCCGCGTCGCGGTTTGCCCAAGAGGCGGCGCCGGCGTTGACGCGCTTCGCCAATTCCTCGCCGCAGGGCTTCGTGAACGGCATCAAGGCGGCGCGGCAGCAGATCGTCGCGCGCACGGATGAAGACCGCGATGATTTCCTGCGGAAACGCGGCTTCTCCAAGTCTGAATCCGGCAAGATCATTGAGAAGGTGCTGATGGAAGAGGGCCGCCCGCCCGAAAGCATCTTCGACTTCGTGCAGGGGATCACGCGGCTTGCGCGCGACAAAACCCAGCAGGATGCCCGCCTCGACATGGAAGGGCGCGCCAAGAAGCTCCTCGACCGGGTCGGCTGAGGCAGGTCCCGTCACAGCGACCGTCTGCATCCGCGGCGGTCGCGCTTTCCTTCTTTCCAGCAGTACGACACTGGCCCCGCCCGAGAGGGCAGGGTGCTTCGATGTGCGCAATTCAGCGAGACCCCATGACCCCCCAGGAAGAAACCATCATCCTTGAGGCCCGCGAAATCCTCGGCCGCTACCTTAGCCAGAATCCCGTCTTGGGCAGTTGGCAGGCAGTGTTGGACTATTGCGCCGTGGCCGTTCGCGGACCGGTGGAGCAGTTCCATGTCCTCTATCTCGACCGCAAGAACCGCGTCATCACGGACGCGCTCATGTCGGTCGGCACGGTCGACCACGTTCCGGTCTACCCGCGTGAGGTCATCAAGCAGGCGCTGATGCTGAATGCCAGCGCCCTGATCCTGATCCACAATCACCCGTCAGGCGATCCGACACCATCGGAAGCCGACCTCAGCATGACCAAGGAGATCCAGAAAGGTTGCAAATATCTCGGCCTGACGCTGCACGATCACATCATTGTCGGTGCGGGGACTGAGCTGAGCCTGCGGGGGCTCGGCAAGATTTGATCCGTCCTCGGACCTATCGCTGCCGCCCCTTCGAGGAAGAGGGCGGCGGTTTGGTCTTTGACGGCCGAGGCGGGGAGAGCGGCTTCCCGCGCCGTCGGAGATCTTCCCATGTTCGACCTCTCTCTTCCGGTTCAGCCGACTTCGCGACCGCATCGCTTCACGCTGCCCCCGCAGAATGCTGTGCCGGATCCGAGCCTCCCCTTTGCGCTGACGCTGTCGCGCCCGACCCCCGCTGCTTGGATTTCGGGTGAGAACGCTCCCACCGTCCTCGATCGTTTTCCCACATTGGCCGAGGCCATGGTTGGGGCAATAGAACATGCCGAAGAGCTCGCGCCGGATTCGGCTCCGCAGCTTTTGGCGATCCTCGACCGGGAAGACCGTCTCGTTCTCGCAGGTTCCGCCCGCGAAGGCGCCGTAGCGTGGTGCCATCCGGTGACGTGCGCTGCCGAGGCGCGCGCCGTCGTCAGCGAGGCGAGCCAGCTTCGCGCGCAGGCAGGGCGCGCAGCGGATTGCAGTGAGGCCGATCTGGCGCAGCGCCTGCGTCACCACGCCGATCTTCTTGATGCCAGTCTTGTCGATCCGCTGTGGCGCACCTTCGCGGCGCGGGCCCTGCAGATCGCGGCGTGACGACCGAGAGACAGAGGAGGGCAGGGGGGTCTTGCGAGCTTTGCCGGGTGAAAGAGATCGCCCGGCTGGCTCCGACCCTTCCCTCATTTCCGGAGAATTCCATGACACAAGCTGAACCCACCCTCGCGGCGCCGATGCCGCCGTCCGTGGTCGACTTCGCGTCGGTGTTTGCGGCCCACCTCAAGCAAACTGACCGCGAGGCAGAACTGCGTCCTGCCAACCAGGAGCGCCTGTTTGATGCGCTGTCCACCGCTGGCATCACTCATGTCACCGTGACCTTCGATGGCGAGGGTGACAGCGGCCAAATTGAAAGCATCTCCGCCTGGGCAGGAGAGGTCGCTGTGGAGTTCCCTTCCGTAGAAATCCCCTACGCCGCGATCACCTGGGACAACCCGGCGGTCGAGATGCGGCAGTTGTCGCTTACCGATGTCGTCGAGCAGCTTGCCTACGATTTGCTCGCTGACACTCACGGCGGTTGGGAGAACAACGACGGCGCTTATGGCGAGTTTTGCTTCGACGCCAGTGCCCGCTGCATTCACCTCGAGTTCAACGAACGGTTCACGTCGTCCGAACTCTTCACCCATGAATTCTGAGGGGACGGCGATGGCACATCCATATCATCACGCCCTGTCTTCGGTGAAAAAATGGGGCGGCACCGTGGAGGACTACCAGGCCATCCACGCATGGTATGACAGCTCGAAAGCCCATTCTGCGGACTTTCGCCACAGAGCCATGTTTCATCATGCGGCGGGAATCTGGCTTTCCGAGACCGTCTTCGGGCCGACGATCACGCTGTCGACCGGCCGCGTCATTCCGACCCGGTGGGTCGGCGAGCAGCATGTCCGCGAGGATCTGGGGTTCATTCCGAGCTTCACGGATTGGGTCAAAGCGATCCGGCCTGAACCCTGGATGGGCCGCACTGAGAAGATCGAGGCGCTGGTCGATCCGCATCTGGCGCCGCCGGTGCTGGAGGTCCGCTGACATGAGCCGGGCCTACCTCAATCTCGGCGTCCCTCCCGAGATCACGCCACTCGCGATGCTGCGCGTCGCCATCGGCCGTCTGCATCCTGACACGCTCGCCGTCCGCAGCTTGCGTCCGGCGCGCAAGCGCTACTACCGCGAGCTCTTGCAGGCCCATGCAGAGGCTCAGGTTCGGGCGCACGCCGACTTCGCGTGATCAGCATTTCTCGACACGCATGTTCCAATCCGCCCGGCCTTCTGGCCGGGCCTTCTCATTTCTGGAGGCACCATGGCCGACTATTTCACCCACTTTTCCTGCGTCCTCGACGTAGATTCGCCCGAAAAAGCTATCGCTGCGCTTGATCTCTTGACCCGCCTGCATCTCGACGAGGAAGGATCGGACGATCCGGAATACTCGGGCTTTGCCCTGTCGCAGCAGGACGGTCCCGGTAGCTCAATCCTCTGGTTCCGTGACGATGATGGGGAAGGTGATATCGAAGGTGTCATACGCTTCGTGCTGCGATTGGCGGAAGTGGTCGAACTCACAGGCCTCTGGGGTTTCGAGGTCGCTTACACCTGTTCCCGGCCCCGTTTGGACGCCTTCGGCGGTGGTGCGCATGTCATCGATCTCGGAAACCGGAAATCCATCGGCTGGACCAGCACGCATCAATGGCTTGAGGCCGCGTTGCGAGGGGAGGACTACGATGCCTGAGGTCATCTGCACCACGGTTTATCAGTTCCCGGAACTGTCCGACACAGCCAAGGAGAAAGCCCGCAGTTGGTATCGCGATGCCGCCGTCTCTGACGATTGGTGGGATGCCGTCTATGACGACTTCGAGCGCATCTGCGACATCCTCGGGGTCAACCTCAAGACTCGGCCCGTCCGGCTTATGGGAGGTGGCACCCGCCAGAAACCTTGCATTTGGTTCTCGGGGTTCTGGAGCCAGGGCGACGGTGCGGCCTTCGAGGGATACCTCAGCCACGCCAAGGGCGCGACTGTGAGCATCAGGGATTATGCCCCACAGGACACGAGCTTGCATGGCATCGCAGACAGGCTTCAGGCAATCCAGCGGCGGAACTTCTATCAGCTTGCAGCCGAGGCCAGTCACCGGGGTCGCTACTATCACGAATACACCATGTCCGTGGATGTCTCCCGATTCAGCCGGACTGGCCAACCTCCGACCGACGATGCTGAGGAGGTTGTAACAGAAATCTTCCGCGATCTGGCCCGCTGGCTCTACCGTCAGCTTCAGGCCGAATATGACCACCTCACCTCGAATGAGGCGATCGAGGAGGGGATCATGATCAATGAGTACACCTTCACTGAAGCTGGACGGCGGTTCGGGTGAGCTTCAACGACGCGCTACAGGTGATAATCGCTCCGTCCAGATGTCTGACGTACGGCTCTGCGCTCGCCAAGTCTCTCAGGTTTGCTTGTTTACACTATGCTGCCCGCGGATTTCCACCGCACGTTTATGCTCTGGCCTGTTGATCTTGATCCCAAGACCGAATGCAGCTCCGTCCAAGAGGCGGCGCGCATGGGGGTCGTTCATACTGGCAGCCTCTTCGTGCAGCCAGGTGATCATTTCGCGTGCGGCATCCTGATATCCGCGCTGATATTCGGAGATTTTCATGGCTTGGCCTGCTCTGGGTGCAAATTGCGGTGAGTGACGGCTATCTTGCGATTGTCTTCACGAGCGTCACCAAGGGATCGAAATCATATTGGTCTGCCGCCCTGAGGGCCGCGATGTAGGCCGTGCGGTGTTCACTTTCTGCGTTGAGCGTCCCTGCGCCAGACCAGTCGAGGAAGACCTTCGGATCGATCCTCGCCAGATAGGCGTCAGCCATGATCCGGGCCCAACGACCGTTGCCATTTGCGAAGGGGTGGATCCAGACCAACCGGTGATGCAGGCGCGCCGTAGCTGCCAGCGGGTCAAAGCTCTTGTGGTCGCGCCAATAACGGGCATCGTCGAGACAGGTTCGCAACTCGGTCGAGATGTGCCAGACCGGCACCCCGATGTTCTTGTCGGTGAGCCGATAGATGCCAGCCCAATCCCAGATTTCGCCAAAGAGGCGTTTGTGAATTTCCCGGACGGCGGCATCGGTCAGAAGGTCGAAGCTTTTCGGGCGACGGTCGAGCCAGGTCAGACCCGCGATGATGTTCTCGCCTTCGAGTTCGTTCAGCTCGCCGCGCGTCGCGATGTGCTTGGCCTTCAGTCCAAGCAATTCGTCCGGTGTCAGAGGGGTCGCTCCGGCAGGTTCGTGAAGCTCAAAGGTCATTGCCAGAAATCCCGCCGCCCTTCGCGGATGATGTCTGCTGCCAGCTCTTCGACCATCTCGGCTTCGCTGCGCAGCCCCTCGGTCTGTTCTTCCAGCGCCATATGCGCTCGCGTGCGCTGAATGATGCGCCGCGCCTTGGAACGGGCCTGAGCTAGAACGATCTCTTCCACCGAGCCCTCGCGCGGGATGATCGCATAGACGAGGCGGCCACCCATGGCCTCGGCGATCTTTTCCAACTGGTTGACGGAGATGGTTCCAGCCTTTTCGGTCTGAATTGCGGCGTAGATGTTGTTGCGTGAGATGCCGAGGCGTTCAGCGAGGGCTGGCGCATTCATCCCGATCGCCTCCTGGAACGTAGCGATCCAGCCCCCGAAGGGCTTTGCAATGGACCTAACCAGGGTTGCGGCCTGGTTGACCCTGTCTTGGGCCTGACGCTGCTTTGCGCGGGAGACGGACATTTGCCAACCTATGAGATTGCCTTCGCGGAGGTACCGCCATGCTAAGATATGGCAAAATAGTTCGATTCGCAATGCTGTAGATTTGCTAGACGTCCAAAGAAGCAATTCTTTAGAATTGCAAATGTTGATTACTCGCCATGCTCTGGGTTTGCGAAGGCTGCAGTCTTGACCGCCTTTCTTCCGAATGGCGGGTATCGACTTGCCGCCTGACACACCACAATTGGTCGATCACCGCAGGACATGAACATCGATCTATTGCTTGCCTGTCCGCGCCGCTGCAGTTTTGTAGACCTCACTGCGTTCGCGCTTACCGACAGCTACGACGGTGACCGTGACGGACTGATCTTCCACGCGATAGACCAGACGGTAACCAGAAGACCGCAGTTTGATCTTATAGTGATGTTCAAGCCCGTGCAGCGCATCTCCGGAAACGCGCGGCGTCTCAAGTCGCTCAACGAGCTTCTTCTTGAACTGCTCTCGAACGGTGCTGCCAAGTTTCTGCCATTCCTTCAGCGCAGAGGGCAGAAACTGAAGATCATAGGTCATCAAGGCTTACACGCATCGGAACTTCGTTGGCGCGCGCCAGGGCGATTTTTGCCAGCGCAAGATCATCAAGCTGCTCGACCATCGCCTCATAGGCATCTGCCGGCACCATGTAGGCCATAACCCGGTTGTGGTTGAGCACAGCCACGGCTTCGCCATCCGCTTTTGCCATGATGGCGGTCGGGCTTTTTTTCAGGTCAGAGACACTGACCGCGATTTGTGCTTCCACACGCTGCATTTCATGTTCTCCTGCGACAGCAACTCGGATGTGCTGTTTGATGCCAAGTCCAGTACCGTATTTCATACCGGAAATCAATCTGTTTGAGCGATCAACCTTTGGAGCGACGTGGTGCGGCCTACGGTTTGTTGGCCACGGAGTGCCATGTCGAAGCTCGCGAGTTCAGAAAATCCCTCAGCCACGCTTAAGACGGCATCCTTGCTGACCCCCATCTCTTCGATGAATGCTTGCTGCAGGTTCGCGGGCACTTCGGACAAAAAGGTGAAGACGTGGCTGTCGCAACGGCTGACACTGTCTTCGCGGGCAATCTTACTGGCAAGCTCGGAAGCTGTGACCCAAGTCGCGTAGGAGGCGTTGACCTTTGCCAGCACTTTCGAGGTTGTCGATGACATGGCGATGTTCCGGTCCGCGTTTATAGGGCCAGACTATCGGAAACTTGCCAAAGTGCGAGGATTCAATGACCGCACACAGTCACTTATTCCCGTCGATCCACTTCGACATCAGGCCCTTATCGCGAAAGCATTCATCCTGGACAGCGCGGCGCTTGATTCGAGCGAGACGCTCGGCAAAGGCGACCTGCTTGGATGACGGCAGGCTGTCGAGCGCGGAGAGGGGTTTCATCTGCGCCTGCGCATCGATCCAGGCGCTTAAGGAGCGCCGATCCTGCTGGATCTCCCACGGCAGCAGGGTCTGGTTTCGCAGGGCCAATGACCGCGCATAGGCGATCTGACGCGGGGTGGCGGGCAGGGCAAAGGTCGTGGCTTCCATGGGATATCTCCCTTGTGGCGTTGAGTTTGTATATAGAACATTAAGGGAACAAAATCAAGCCGCGCATCCGTAGTTCCGGGGTTTGAGAGGCAGAGGGGAGCGGGAAAGGGCTAAGCCGAAGGGGGACAGAGAGAGTGCCCCGCCGGTTTGTCCTTGTCCCAATCCGGAGATCCCCGATGACGTTTCAGACTTCTGTTGCAACCGCGCTGCCGCTGGTTGCCCCGCTGCAATGCCCCGACACCGCCGCCTCTATTGTGGTCGTGGCGCAATCCCTGCAACCCGATCTGGCACAAGGTTTTCAGATCGACACGCTGCGCCTGCGTCTCGAGATGGAGCGCGCCTTCGGCGGCTCTGATGCGACAGGCGCCTGGGATTGGAAGCTGGCTTATGAGGCGGGCGAGGTGGCGCTGATCCTCTTCTTGCGCAAATTCGGCCGCGCGCTGTTGGCCCGGGCTGGCTCGCCTGCAGCGATGCTGCCCATCCTCGCCAAGGTGGCGGGCCTCTTGCCCACGCATACCCGGCGCTCGGAGGAGATGGAGCGCTTCCAGCAATTCTCGACGCCACTGCCCATGGGGCTCGTGGCCCTCGCGGCTGCGCAGATCACTCCCCGTGACCTGGTCCTCGAGCCTTCGGCCGGGACCGGGCTTCTCGCGATCCTGGCCGAGATCGCGGGCGGCAGTCTTGCGTTGAACGAGTTGGCCGACACCCGCGCCGACCTTCTGCGCTTGCTGTTCCCGGGCTGCCCGGTCACTCGCTTTGACGCCGCGCAGATTGACGATCATCTCGACGCGGGCGTTCGCCCCAGCGTCATCCTGATGAACCCGCCATTCTCGGCCGTGGCCAACGTCGATGGTCGGACGACCGAAGCGACGGCGCGGCACTTGCGATCGGCGCTTGCCCGGCTGGCCCCTGGTGGGCGGCTGGTCGCCATCACGGGTGCGAGTTTCGCGCTCGATGCCCCGGCCTGGGCCGAGACCTTCACCCGCCTGACTGAGTCCGCGCATCTGATCTTTACTGGTGCGGTGTCGGGGGCTGCCTTTGCCAAGCACGGCACCAATTTCGAGACCCGGATCTCGGTCTTCGACAAATGCCGTGGTGGCGAAATGGGTGGTGTCACGGCTGACTTGCGCCAGCTGGCCTCTCCGGATGTAGCGCATCTCCTCTCCCGGATCACCGCTGACGTTCCGCCACGCTTTGAGTCGGATCAGGCCGCCACGGCAAGTCAGAGCCGTTTTCCCCTCTTCCCGGAAAACTCTGCCCCCTCAACACGCAAGGCCATCGGAATTTCTCGCGCGACTCCTGTAGCCCAACCCGCGCAAACCATTGCTGCGATCGAGGCTGAAGTTCTCGCCTACACCCTGCGCGAGGTGCGCGAGAACGATGATACTGCGCGCCTGTCGGATGCCATTTATGAGACCTTCCGCCTGCAGGCGATCGCAATCCCTGGGGCGGAACCGCACCCTACCAAGTTGGTGCAATCGGCGGCCATGGCCTCGGTCATACCCCCAAAACCTTCCTACCGTCCGAAACTGCCTGCCGCCGTCCTGCGCGACGGCCTGCTCTCCGACGCGCAGCTGGAGACCGTGATCTACGCCGGTGAAGCGCACGGCGCGTATCTCGCGGGGTCGTGGACTGTCGATGAAACCGGTGACCTTGTCTCGGCCGCGCCCGATGATGCCCCTGACGCCATCCGTTTCCGTCGTGGATTCTTCCTTGGCGATGGCACTGGCGCGGGCAAGGGCCGACAGTCGGCTGGCGTGCTGCTCGACAATTGGAGCAAAGGACGGCGCAAGGCGCTCTGGATATCGAAAAGCGACAAGCTCTTGGAGGATGCGCAGCGCGATTGGTCGGCTCTCGGTCAGGAGCGTCTGCTGGTCACGCCGCTGTCGCGCTTTGCGCAAGGGCGCGACATCCCCCTCACCGCGGGCATCCTCTTCACCACCTACTCCACACTTCGCTCAGAAGAACGCGGGGCCAAGAAATCCCGCGTCGACCAGATCGTCGATTGGCTCGGAGCGGATTTCGATGGTGTGATCCTCTTCGACGAAAGCCATGCCATGGCGAATGCCGCCGGATCGAAGGGCGAACGTGGCGATACCGAAGCGTCGCAGCAGGGCAGGGCGGGTCTGCGGCTGCAGCACAAGCTGCCGAATGCCCGCGTGGTCTATGTCTCGGCCACCGGCGCGACCTCAGTTCACAACCTCGCCTATGCGCAGCGGCTCGGCCTCTGGGGCGGCGAAGATTTCCCCTTCGCGACGCGGGCGGAGTTCGTCGAGGCCATCGAGGCGGGCGGAGTCGCGGCCATGGAAGTGCTGGCCCGAGATCTCCGCGCCCTTGGCCTCTACACCGCGCGGTCGCTGTCCTACGACGGCGTCGAATATGAACTGGTCGAACATCCCCTCACTCCGGAGCAGCGTGCCATCTATGATGCCTATGCCGGGGCTTTCGCCATCATCCACAAAAACCTTGCGGCAGCGATGGAGGCTGCCAACATCACCGGCGAATCCGGCGGCACGCTGAACCGTCAGGCCAAATCTGCCGCGCGTTCGGTGTTCGAGTCTGCCAAGCAACGCTTCTTTGGCCACCTTCTGACTTCGATGAAAACTCCCACCTTGATCGCCTCGATCGACGCCGATCTGGTTGCAGGGCATTCTGCCGTCATCCAGATCGTCTCGACCGGCGAGGCGCTGATGGAACGTCGCCTCTCGGAAATCCCGACCGACGAGTGGAACGACATCCGCGTCGACATCACCCCGCGCGAGTACGTACTTGACTACCTCGCCCATTCCTTCCCGGTGCAGCTCTACGAGCCCTTCACCGACAGCGAGGGCAATCTGTCGTCCCGGCCCGTTGTCCGTGATGGCCAGCCGGTGGAGTGTCGCGAAGCCGCCCGCAGGCGCGACGCCTTGATCGAAAAGCTCACCTCGCTTCCCCCCGTGCCGGGCGCGCTTGATCAGATCGTCCAGCGCTTCGGCACCGACCTCGTGGCCGAGGTCACGGGCCGCTCGCGCCGCATCGTGCGCAAGGGCGAAGGCCATGCCGCGCGCCTCGTTGTCGAAAGCCGAGCGGGGTCTGCCAACCTCGCGGAAACCGCCGCCTTCATGGATGACCAGAAGCGCATCCTGATCTTTTCGGACGCAGGCGGCACCGGGCGCAGCTATCACGCGGATCTCGGGGCCAGGAACCAGCGCCTGCGGGTTCACTACCTGCTGGAACCCGGTTGGAAGGCGGACGCTGCCATCCAGGGCTTGGGCCGCACCAACCGGACCAATCAGGCGCAGCCGCCACTGTTCCGGCCGGTGGCCACGGACGTGAAGGCGGAGAAGCGGTTCCTCTCTACCATCGCGCGCCGCCTCGACACGCTCGGGGCGATCACGCGCGGCCAGCGCCAGACCGGCGGTCAGGGGCTGTTCCGTCCCGAGGACAACCTCGAGTCGCCCTATGCCCGCGACGCTCTGCGGCAGCTGTACCGCCGCGTCTATCGCGGGGATGTGCCGGGTTGCTCGCTCGGGGCGTTTGAAGATGCGACCGGACTCAGCCTCACAGATGACAACGGTCTGAAGGACGATCTGCCTCCGATCACGACTTTCCTCAATCGCTTGCTGGCGCTGACGATTAACATGCAGGCCGTGCTCTTCGCGGCCTTCGAAGAAATTCTCGATCAGCGGATCGAAGGTGCCATCGCTGCCGGGGTCTACGACCTCGGGCTCGAAACCCTGCGCGCTGAGAGCTTCCGCATCACGGATGCCCGCGTCATCTACACCCATCCCGGCTCAGGTGCTGAAACCCAGCTTCTTACCATCGCAGAAAAGCGCCGCAACACGCCGACCTCGTTGGCGGATGCACTCGACTGGCTCGATGATCCGAAAGCACGGCTTCTGGTTAACAGCCGCTCGGGCCGGGCCGCCCTGCAGGTGCCCGCGACCAGCCTGATGCTGGACGACGGCACCATCGAGGTGCGCCTGCGGTTGATCCGGCCAACGGAAACCCACACGTGCCCGGTCAAGATGATGGAGGACACCCATTGGCTGGAGGCTGATCGCGCGGCCTTTATCGCCGCCTGGACAGATGAATTCGCGGAAGTTCCCGAGTTCTCGGAATCCTCGCTGCACATCGTGGCAGGTTTGCTGCTGCCGATCTGGAAGCATCTGCCGCAGGACGAAACCCGCGTCTACCGGCTCCAAACCGATGACGGCCAACGCATCATCGGTCGCCGTGTCTCACCCGCCTGGGTCGCGACCACGCTTGCGGATGACGCGCCGAAGCTCAGTGCAGCGCAGGTCCATGCCCTCGTTCTGGAGGGCAAGACCGTGGTGCGGCTGGCTGAAGGAATGGAGTTGCACCGGTCTCGGGTCATGGGCGTGAACCGGATCGAGCTCTCCGGCTTCTCCGAGGCCGCTAAGGACCGGCTGAAGGCCGATGGCTTCTTCTCGGAAATCATCGCCTGGAAGCTGCGCCTCTTCTGTCCGACGGATTCTGGCGGTGTGAAAGTGCTCGATCACCTGCTTGCACGCTTCGCCGTCCAGGGTCTACATGCACGCAAAGGTTGTTAATCGTGTGTGCCATGTCATTGGAAACGACAGATCTGTTGCGAGACCTCTCGCAGAATGCCGAAAGCGTTTGCCGCTACTATCTTCCCGCCGGGAGGCGGAAAGGCTCCTACTGGATGGTCGGCGATCTGCAGAACAATCCAGGGAGATCACTGTTCGTCCGGTTGACCGGCCCCACGTCAGGGCCGGGTGCCGCCGGGAAATTCACCGACAGCGCAACCGGCGAACACGGCGATCTCCTCGACATCATCCGCGAACGCACGGGGATCACCCGCTTTCCCGACCTTCTGGCTGAGGCCCGGGTGCATCTTGGCCGTCCGCAACCGGTTCTCCCGGAGGTGCCAGTGCAACGTGCGACCAAGTCCCCAAGCGGCACAGTCGAGGCGGCATCGCGCTTGTTCGCAGCCTCGCTGCCCTTGGCAGGGTCTCTGGCCGAGGTCTACGTGCGCACCCGGGGCATCACCCAAACTGTGCCGAGTTCAACCCTGCGCTTCCACCCGAAGTGCTGGCATCGGGATGAGGGCCAGACCAAGCCTGTTCCCAGACCTGCGATGATCGCCGCGGTCACCGATGGGGCAGGGGCCTTGCAGGGCGTGCATCGCACTTGGCTTGAGCCTGACGGACAGGACAAGGCAGCTGTCGACACACCTCGCCGGGCGATGGGTCACCTCCTCGGAAATGCCGTCAGGATCGCCCTTGCAGATCAAACCCTCGTGCTGGGGGAAGGCATCGAGACCATGCTCTCCGTTCGCGAGACGGCACCTTCCTTGCCCGTCTGGGCGGCGCTTTCGTCGGGTCACCTCGGAGCCGTCCTGTTGCCGGATGGATTGCAGCGCCTCTACATCGCCATCGACCGCGATCCGGCGGGGCAGCGCGCGGCGGAAAGGTTGGCTGCCAGAGCAAAGGACGCCGGGATTGCCGTACGGGTGCTTGAGCCGCAGCTCGGGGATTTCAACGACGATCTCCGCGCTCACGGCGTTGAGGCAATGCGCCAGCATCTGGCAAAGCAGATCGACCTCGAGGATCAGCATCGGCTGACGATCTGAGCTCTCAATGCGCAAAGGCAGTCAGGGAGCGGGGCAGGGGTCAAGCATCGCTTAGGGAACCGGGTCGCGTCTTTTCCCAACCCCCGGCCGTCGAACCCACCCGACACCCACACGTCCTTCAAGAGATGGGCAGGCGGCCGTCAAAGGGGCCGCCCCTTCAAGGACGGGGGGCAACTGATTTCCGCCGGCGGGGCTCGCCCCGCCTTTGCATCGCGAAGCAAATCAGCCGCCCCCCGTCCTCCTCCACATGCGTTCCGGCCCCGAAGGCGGCGTGAAGGGGCGTCCCCAGTGACAGCTTTCGCAGCCCATGAAGGCCGCGCGGGATGTCGCGTGGGCCCGAGCAGCCGGAGGCAAAAGACCATGACGACCCAATTCCAGAGCGAGGATTTCGACCGCAGTCCCGCCCTTTCCCAGACCGCCTGGGCGCTTCAGGAGCTTCAGCTCTATGGCACCCGTGCCTTCCAGGACGAGGTCGATCTGCGTCCGATGCCGGAGCCCGAGCGCCTCATCGACGCGGTCAGCGATATCTTCGATGCCCTCGCAGCAACCCTTGGCGACACCCGCATGGAACCCGACCTCGAAGAATTGCTCTGGGGCCAGGTCAACCTCTTCCACCGCGCCGCCGCCCGCACCGAGCGCCTGCTCGACGACAATGAAGTGGCGCAACACCGCCTGCAGCGTGAACAGGACGGCTCCGAGGTGAAATCGACCGAGCTTGAGCGCCTGACGGCCGAAGGCACCAGCCTCGTCGAACGGCGGCATTGTCTTGAAGCCTTCCGCGACCGCAGCGCCGAGGCGTTCGAGCTGCACACCGGCTCCACCTGGCGGCCCCGCTCTGGCTCAATGGTGAACCACAAGCACCTGACCGCGGCGTTGATCGACAGCCGCGATTTCCTGGCCGCCAAGCGCCGCTCGGAAACCGAAGTGATGCTCCCCCAAGGCACCAAGATCGCCCTCACCGGTGGGACCGACTTCAACGATCACCGGCTGATCTGGGGCAAGCTCGATCAGGTCCAGACCAAATATCCCGACATGGTCCTTCTCCACGGTGGGAGTGCCAAGGGGGCTGAACTCATCGCCGCCAAATGGGCCGAAGCCCGCAAGGTCACCCAGGTCGCTTTCAAGCCCGACTGGACCAAGCATGCCAAAGCAGCCCCCTTCAAGCGCAACGACGCCATGCTGGACGTGCTGCCCGTGGGCGTTCTCGTCTTCCCGGGCAATGGCATCCAGGAAAACCTTGCCGACAAGGCCAAGAAGCTGGGCATCCCGGTCATGAAGTTCGAGAAGGGGGCGTGAGCCCCCTGTTCCCCTAGGAGGAAATCGAGGTGGAAGCGCAGACTTCCACCTGATATTGTGGAGAAAACCTCATGCGATCACTACATGTACCATAGTCCGATCCAGCTCGATGTCTTCCCGACCGACGTGCAGATGCGCCGGATCGATCAGGCGCGGAACATGCGTCGCTTCTATCGGCTGAGCGTGCAACGCGACCTCTTCGGTCGCGCCAGCCTCGTGCGCGAGTGGGGTCGGATCGGCTTTCGTGGCCAGATGATGGTCGAGACGCACCCCGATGAAGGCAAGGCCATCACGGCGCTGATGAAAATCGCCGCGGTGAAGAAGCGACGAGGCTATGAGCTTAGTAATTCAGCGATAAGCCCTAATCGCGCTGATTACCCCTTGTCAGGGGTAGAACATGTCAAGCATTACCATCCGGAACCATGACGACGATGTAAAGCGCCGCCTACACATCCGCGCAGTCGAGCGTTGCCGTTCGTTAGAGAGGAGGCGCGTGAGATACCGCCGTACGTTGTTGGCGTAGGGATGCCGACCCACTATCTTGCCGAGGCGATCCGTGCGCGGATCGTGCCCTTGGGCTGTGTCGATCTGGGCCTTCCGAAGCGGGAGACCATGCCTAAACCGTCTGCGTTCGACCGGGTCTGCCGCATAATAATTCTTGCGTCGGGTAGAACCACTTATAAGAAGGCAGCCCAACACGTAGCTTTTCAAGCTACGATTTTTGCGACAAGAAAGTCTCAATTTTGCTGGAAAACCCGCAGCGTCTACGTTCATGGTAGGCTCAATGAATTGGAGATAAGGAAGGAAAGGGTAACGTGTTCGTATGCGCGACGGGGGGTGAGTTCGCGTCCCTAGGAATCGGAAAGCTAATCGATCGCCAAGGCGATGTTTGCTCGGTGGAATATTTTGATGCACCCGTTTCTGACACAATAATTCACTTGATTAGCGCCAACCACGTTGAGGCCGTCACGCTGGCCGGGCAGACGCGCATTTACCATTTTAACCCGAAACTGGCGGCGTGGGAGATCGGGCGCCTGCTCGACGATCTAGGCACGAGCCAGTATGTGAAGTTTCCGAACGGATTGGACCGCCAACTGGCCACTTCTGAGGTATTCGTCCGCTGGTCTAAGCCTATCGCGGACCCTAGCGCATTTCTCGGCGGTAAGATCAATGAGACGCCTCGCTTTGCCGAAGGGCGAAGCGGTTTTGTCCAATCGCTGATCACTCAGCGCGCCGTGACAATGGGGATGGCGGCGCTGGCTTCATCGGCGATTGAACTCGAAGCTCATCAGATTGAGGTCGTTCGCAGGGTGCTTCAGGATCCCGTGCAGCGGTACCTTCTTGCGGATGAAGTCGGCCTTGGCAAGACCATTGAGGCTGGCATTCTCATACGCCAGTGCTTTCTCGATGGAGGCGAAGACATACAAGTCTTGGTGATCGCTCCAGATGCGCTGGTTCCGCAGTGGCGGTCCGAACTAGCCTCCAAATTTTTCCTCGGTCACTGCCTAGGAGCCACGCTGCATGTTATTGCTCTGAGCGACAGCGATGCGATCAAGCCGCTTTTGCGTAGGGTAAAGATGCTAGTCATCGATGAGGCGCACCACTTGACCGGTCACCGAGTATCGAGGGATCCAGGGCTCTTTGGTGAAATCGCGGCCGCCGCCGCTCACATAGAACGCGTCCTGCTTTTGTCCGCGACGCCGGCTTTGCACAACGAACAGGGTTTTTTGGAGATGCTGCATCTCCTTGACCCTGCCACCTATGCGCTCGATGACGCTGCGGGTTTCCGCAAAAGGATCGAGAGCCGCCAAAACCTTGCTCAAATCGTCGCAGGCCTAACGCCTGACAACGCGCTTTTCCTCGACGAACTCTTAGATCAACTGGTCGAACTTTTTCCTGAGGATGGGATCCTCCTGGATCAAGCGAAGACGCTCCGGACGATTACCGACACCATGCCGACTGAAGACGACCCAGCCCTAGTCACCGCCATTGGCCATCTGCGGGCTCATCTTAGCGAGGTGTACCGCCTCCATCGTCGCATCCTTCGACATCGACGCCGGAACATCGAGGGGCTCACGCCGGACCGTGCGGGCGCGGTAGTCGTCGATTATCATTCTATTGAGACCCGATGCCTCGCCAACGCAGTGGAGGATTGGCGCTTCGGCGAAACCGTCGCGCTTGCAAGCGAGGGCATTGGAGGAGTCCGCATCGAACGGGCGCGTGTCCTCATGCAAGTTCTAGATCGAGCACTTCAGTATGCGAGAAGCGGGAGTGGCGCGGTTGGTTTGATTGCGCGCCAAACTCATTTGCATGGTGATGCTGACCGGTTCGGCGCGATTGTTGGCGGACTGGGCAAAGAAGTCATCTTCCAATCGCGACTCGAAGCGCTAGTGGAGGCTATCAAATCGATGCTTTCTCCGCGCCAGCAATTTGTCGTGTTTTGTTCAGATGGGAAGACGGCTGACGCGCTCGCGTCCGAACTTGCTAGCCGGCTTCAGGTACCCGTCGACCGGCATTGCCCGCACGATGATCAATGGCAGGCATTCAACTCCGATGCAGGTCGCACTATTTTAGTCTGTGACCGACGCGCTGAAGAGGGCTTGAACCTTCAGGGCGGCCAGAAAATCATCGTTCACTATGATCTTCCCCTGAATCCGAACCGTATCGAGCAGAGGCTTGGGCGTGCGGATCGATACGGCTCAGGGGATGCAGTTAAATCGGTCGTCTTGAATTGTATCGACAATCCAATTGAAGGCGCTTGGATCGGTTATCTCGACCAGGCGCTCCGGGTATTCGACCGATCAATCGCAAGCCTCCAATATCTGATCGAAGAAACGACCCGGGGGCTTGGACCTGCAATCCTGACCGACGGCGTCGAGGCATTGCTCGACCTCACGGAGGTGGGTGCCGGTGAGGACGGCCTGATCAGCCGAGAAATGCGCAACATCGATCAACAGGACGCGCTCGACTCGTTAGGCGCACCCCCGACAGACATGCTCGACGCGTTGTGCGACGTTGACGACGATTGGGAGCACATAGAACAGACGGCGGCAGCGTGGATCGAACAGACACTGCAGTTTGACCGGCTACAAGGCCAAGCGGAACATGGTAGCCCTAAAGGTGCCACGCCATTTCGCTATCGCTATTCGTC
>NZ_JAKDLJ010000253.1 GCF_030452865.1 Pseudorhodobacter sp. | reverse complement strand
CAACTGTCATATTATGAAACAACATGCAGTCTCGCTTTCGCGATATCCCCGCGCATGTCTGCGGCAGAACAATTCCTTTGCGCGATTGCCTCGGTTCGGTTAGCGTGATCATCGTATTTTGATGAATTGATTGAGGACGCGCGCGTGTCTCGTCTATCGGGTTTCCTCCTTGACGCGAGCAGAGAGCTTGTATGGTTGGTCGGCGGAACAATTCTGGCTGTCCCGGTTTTTTTGATGCTGGAACCCATAAAGGCTGTCGTCCTTGCAATTGCCATTCTGGTCGTCGTCCTGTCTCTTCTACGACCGATTGTCGGAGTATGGCTCAATCTGTTGGCAAACACCTCGTTTCAGGTACTGGGCAGCGCCCACATTACCGGAGCACCGGCCAGCCTGTCGAAAATTGTCGGAGTCATCGCGATTGGGGCGGTACTGCTGCATGTGATGTTTGCCGGCTGGAAAGTGACGAAATCACCCCTTTACATGAGTATCGGGTTGTTCTTCATTCCCGTTGTCGGGTGGGATATCGTGACAACAAACCCTGAAATAGGGACGATGGAAGGCACGTCACGCTACCTGATGATGATCTTTCTACTGTTTCATCTCAGCACGATCGGCGGGCAGTGCCGTCGCAACCTCGACTCGCTTGTCATCGGCCTGTTCGCGTCCGTCGCAATTTGCGGGATCATCGGCCTTGCCGAGCATTTCTTGCCATCGCTTGCCATCGAATCGGACGACCCGCGGCTGGCCGAAGGCGCGCTTGGCGGCGTGATTGACCGGGAATCGCTGGACGGGGTGACACTGAAGCGGATCACGGGCGGCATTGGCGACGCCAATTGGCTTGCCTACTCCCTGGCGATGACGCTTCCGCTGTTGGTCTATCTTTGGCATCGCTGGCCCGGTTTCTGGATGCGGTGCCTTTTTTCCGCGATGGCGGCCCTGCAAATGATCGCATTGGTCTACAGCTTTACCCGCACAGGGTTTCTGGGGCTCGGGGTGGCTTTCGTGTATCTCGTTTTCCGGCGTGTCATTCCGTTGCGGCCCATCCTTGCAAGCGGTGCGTTGGGTCTTGCCGTTGCAATGGTGGCCTTGCCCGTGGGGTTCACAGACAGGATGTTTTCGTCGAGTTACCTCAAGGAAGGCAGCACGCCTTTGCGGGAGTTTATCGTGTCCGAAGCAGCCCAGATTTTTCTTGAAAAACCGTTGTTCGGTCACGGCTACCGCATGTTTGGGCCAAGTTTCTACCAACGGATGACAGCCGCCTTGCCGGACGACGCGCGGCTGACAGCATGGTCTGATGACACCCGCAAGTCGATTGAAGAAGGGCGCGAGTTGGTCACAAACATCGGCGCGCACAATCTGGAGCTGGAACTGCTGGTCGAATACGGACTGTTTGGCGCGCTCATCTACTTCTCCCTTTTCGTTTTTGCGTGGCGAGAGGCGAGCAAGATCGAGGCGACAGGACCGCCGATGCTGCGCATTCTTGCCATTGCCCTGAAGGCGTCGTTGCTGGCGTTTCTGGCGTGTGGCCTGCTGGGCCATGCCAAATATCTGAAGCTTTTGTGGATCATCTTCGGCGTTCTGATGGCTGCGCGCCGTGTTTCGGCTGTCGGCGACAGCAAGAGTATGGCCCTGCTGGATTGGCGCCGATCATGACCGGCGCCGCGCCCCGGCATGTGCTTTACGTTCAGCCGAATTCCGAAGTCGGCGGGTCGGACATCGCGCTGGCCCGCACAGTAGAGGCGATGGCCGGAACTGGCCAGAAATCCACGGTTGTCCTGCCGGGCGACGGGCCGTTGGTTCAGCGTTTGCGCGATGCCGGTGCCTCGGTCGAGTTCGTTCCGATGCAGCAATTGCGAACCCTGCGGTCGTTGCGATATCAGGGCCGTTATGTGGCGCATTTCCTGCCGTCGGTCTTTCGCCTCGCGCGGGTCATCCGGATTGCGCAGCCCGATCTCGTCCACTCCAATTCCCTGTTCTGCCTGTACGGAGCGTTTGCGGCGGCTTTGGCGCGCAAGCCGCATCTGTGGCATGTCCGGGAAATGGCGCCGCAAGTGCCGGTTCTGACCGCAGCCTACGCGCTGATGGTGCGGAGTTTGTCGCGCACCATTCTGGCGATGAGCGATCCGTGTCTGGAACCGCTTTTTCGCCGCCCCCCGGCGCAAAGCGTCGTGATGCCCGATGCGCTTGACGCGCCGTCATTCCTCGCGCACCTCGACCGTGACAGGTTGCGCCGTGATCTAGGGCTTGCATCTGATGTGCCGATCATCGGCACCGCCGCACGGCTTGATCCGTGGAAGGGCATCCATATTCTGATCGACGCGGCGGCGAAGGTGATGGTGCGGCATCCGCAGGCGGTACTGGTGATTGCAGGCGGGGCACCTGCCGGGTTGGAAGCCTATGAAGCCGAACTGAAAGCGCAAGTGCAGCGGCTTGGCATTGTTACCCGTGTGCTCTTTCTGGGCTGGCGCTATCGCCTTCAGGATATGGCGGATGTGATGGCGGGGTTCACGATCTTCTGCCACAGCGCCATTCAGCCCGAACCGTTCGGACTGGTACTGATCGAGGCGATGTCGGTCGGAACGCCTGTGATCGCTGCAAATGCGGGCGGACCGCGCAGTATTATCGAGGACGGGCGCTCCGGCATCCTGACAACGCCCGGCGCTGCGGACGATCTGGCACTCGCGATCCAGAGCCTGCTTGACGACCCTATCCGCGCAAAGGAAATTGGCGCAGCGGGGGCGGCGCGTCAGTCCGCCGAATTTTCAATCCCGACATTCGTGCAGCGCCTGTCGGATATCTATGACCGGACGACACGCGACACTTGACTGGCGACCTGCCGCTGGACCGTTGCGATCTGTCGCGCCAGCACGGAAACGGTATTGTTTTCGGCAATATAGGCGCGCGCGGCTTCGCCAAGCTGATTGCGCAAATCAGGGTCGAGCAACAACCGCAGGAAGGCCGCTTCCAGTGCCGGGACATCATTGATCGGCACGATCAGCCCGGTCCGCCCATCCGTCACCACGCGCGGCAGATCACCCGCAGCGCTGACCACAACCGCGCGACCCTGCGCCATGCCTTCCAGACAGGTAAGAGGCAGGCTTTCCTTGCGGGAGGGAACCGCGATCACATCGCTTGCTGCGATCCACGGTGCAGTGCTTTCGACAAAACCGGTAAAGTGCAGTCGGTTGCCAAGATCAAGCTTGGCGGCAAGCGCTTTCAATATGGCATCCTCGCCGCCCGAACCGACAATCACGCCTTGCCATGGCATATCGCGGGGCAGGCGGGACAGCGCATTGAGGAACAAATCCTGGCCCTTGCCGGGATGCAACCGTCCGAGAATGGTGAAGATGACCCCCGCTTCGGGCAGCCCTACGCTTTGCCGTGCAAGACGGTGATCAGTCGGCGGGGGTAACAATACCGCGTTTGAAACGACCGAGGCCGCACGCGCCCCCGCAACGCGCACCTCGTCCAGCGTCGCGTGGGAGCCGGTCAACACATGGTCCGCCCGCCGCATCAGTGCGCGGTCCACCGCTTCAAACATCCGGTAGAGCCGACTGTGGGTTGCACCAAGCCAGCCGTGGATATGACAAATCCATGGAACCCGGCGAAAGACCCGCACCATCGCTGCCGACAGGTTTGCGCGCATGTCATGTGTGTGGAGCAGCGCAATATTTTCATCGCGAACCAAGCGACCCAACGCCAGCGCCGTCTTCGGCGATGTGGCAAGCCCGGTCCAGGGTAAACGGATCAACCTTACTTGGCCCCCCGCACTTAAACGCCCCTCCAGCGCCGGATCGGGTTCGCGGGAAAGGAAGATCACCACTGGCTCAATTCCGGGCTGCACAGCGAACTCCGGCATCAGTGATTCAAGCATCGATTCGATGCCGCCAACATGGCCGTAATTACTTTTGATATGGGCCACGCGGATCATGCCGGAACCGCCTTTCGCGCGCCAAGCAAGGCCGCCGCACAGATCATCGCCCCGGCAATGACACGCATCGCGAGCACTGCCCAGGCGGCGCCGAGTGCGCCGTGCGCCGGGATCAATGCCATTCCGATGGTTCCGATCACACAAGCCTGTACCAACGTGATGCCAAGCGTCACGCGCGGTCGCGACATCACCACAAGCGCCAACGCCACGGGAACCAGCCCAACCCAAAGCAATACCGCCGTCGCCAGCACCCGCAGCACCGGTGCCGCAGCCAGAAAAGCGGGGCCGATGGTCAAGGAGATAAGGGGTTCGGCCAGAAAAAAGACGCCAAGAATTGCAACAACAGCCAGCGGTATCGTGAACTTGAGCAGACCTGTCCAGAACGGGATGAACTCTCCGCCCCCCTGCATTTCGGAGATTCGCGGTTGCAGGGCGTGGGTGGCAAATCCTGCCACGACTTCTGGCACCAGCAAAAGCGGCAACAGCGCGCCATAAAGCCCGGCCTCCGCCGCGCCGCGCAGGCTGGTCAGCAGAAACAGATCCAGCCGTTCAACCACCGCGCTGAGCAGCATCGCCGGGGCGACCCAGCGTAAATATGTCATGCTGTCGCGCATCACCGGCACATCGACGCGCCAAACAGCGCGACGGTCTGGACTGGTTCCCAGATAGGCCACGATCAGCAGCGCGAATGTCGCGATCGCATAGGCGGTCAGAAACGTTTTTGCGTTCAGACCAAACCAAAGAGCAGCCACCACGAGGCCGGTGATGCGCAAGACCTGAAGCGCCGCCTCATAGGTCAGAAAACGGGTAAAGCGATTGCGCGACTGACAATCGGCAAGATGACCCCGGAACAGGATTTCCAATGCTGCGGCGATCCCTGCAAGAATAACCAAGGGTGCTTGCGTCGCATCACCCATAAACTGTGCCGCAATCGGGCGTGCCAGCAGTGCTGCCGCGCAAATCAAAATCGCGCTGATCGCAATCCGCAACTGTTGTGCTGACCGCCAGACCGCAACCGCGCGCTGCGGATCTGAAGCAAGGAAACGCGGAACCTGACGCAGCACATCGGTATCAAGCGGATCGCTGAGCGCCGAGGAAAACAGCTTTAGCCCGGCCAGAGCCAAGGCGAGAAACCCGGCTTGGGCTATGCCATCCGGCTGCGCGCCAATCTGCCGATATGACCAGATCACCGCCACGAACCAGAACCCCAGCAAAACAATCCGGCCGAGTGTGACGCCGATGGTTTGCCAGGCAAGGAGGCGGTTGTTCTGACTCAAGAACCCCCCCCCCCCCGCCCCGGGTGACCGCGCCCCACCCCGCGGGGGTTTGGCCATTTGCGGATAGCCC
>NZ_JAKDLJ010000016.1 GCF_030452865.1 Pseudorhodobacter sp. | reverse complement strand
GGGTGGGTGCGGATCGCATGGTGGTGAATACCGGCTTTGGCCAACAGGTCGTTGACCCTTCGCAAGACCTGGATGAGGCGACCTTGACCCAGATCGCCGAGAAAACCGGCGGTCAGTATTTCCGGGCCACCAATCTGGACGGTTTGGCAGGCATTTACCATGAGATCGACAAGATGGAACCCATCGCCGACGACCCGCGCTTCATGCACCCTTCCATTGCGCTGTTTTATTGGCCGTTGGGCATTGCGTTGCTGCTGGTGGCACTGTTCGCGCTCGGCTCCATCCCGGTCCGTTCGTTCAGTTTCCGCAACCGGACCCATGAGGCGACGCCATGACCGCATCCGCATTTCACTTCCTGCGCCCTGAATGGCTGCTCGCCCTGTTTCCTGCCGCTTTGATCGTCGCGCTTGCGGCACGGCGGATCGGCCAAGCCGGATCAAGCGGTTGGGCGGGTTTGGTCGATGCGCATTTGTTAAGCCATCTTTCGGTCGCGGGCGAAACACGGCGCGGCCAAAGAGGCTGGATCATTGCCCTTGCTGTGGGTCTTGTCGCCTCGGTCCTCGCAATGACAGGGCCAACATGGCAAAAGCTGCCGGTCCCGGTTTACGGCGGGTCAGAGCCTGCCGTGATTGTCCTCAGCCTTGCGCAATCCATGAACGGCACTGACCTTGTTCCCAGCCGTCTGTCGCGCGCAGGTCAAAAACTGCGCGACATGCTGGACCATGCGAAGGGCAGTGACACGGCCCTGGTGATCTATGCCGATCGCCCCTTCGTTGCCGCACCCTTGACGGATGATGCCGAGATCATCCGTCAGATGTTGCCGGAACTGTCAACCAATCTGATGCCGGTTCTGGGCAACCGGCTTGATCTGGCGATTACCGAAGCGCAAGGGCTGCTGTCGCGCGCCGGGGCGACCGAAGGCAATATTGTCGTGATCGCCGATGATACCGGGCTTGACCCGGCGGCCAGCATGAAAGCGGCAGCCGCGGTGCAGAAGGCCGGGTATCGGCTGAGCGTTTTGGGCGTCGGGACGGCGAAAGGGGCGGCTTTGCAAACCGCGCAAGGCCGCGCGATCACCGCCCAGGACGGCAGCAAGATCACGGTGCAACTGGATGTGGGTGCGCTGAGCGCGTTGGCAAAGGCGGGCGGCGGGGCGTTTTCACTGGTGACTGCCGATGATAGCGATATCGAGAAGCTGTTGCCGACACATGCGGCGGAGATGGCGGCACCGGGCCGCAAGTCGGATATGGTCAGCGATAGCTGGAACGATATCGGCTATCTGCTGCTGCTGTTGCCCGTGTTGATACTGCCCTTTGCCTTCCGGCGTGGGTTGCTGTTTCTGCTGCCATTCATGCTTCTCGGATTGGGCTTCGCACCGACCGGAGCCAGAGCCGATATCTGGACCGATCTGGTGCAAACCCCCGATCAACAGGGCCAGCGCGCCTTTGACAACGGCGATTTCACCGATGCTGCGAAGGACTTTGCCAACCCCGTCCACAAAGCCGCCGCCCTTTACCGCGCCAATGACTACGCCGCCGCCGCAAGTCTTTATGCCGCTGTGCCAGAGCAGGCCGGCGATCCTGCGCGGGGCTATAACCTTGGCAATGCACTTGCAAAATCGGGCAAGCTGAAAGAGGCGCTGGCCGCCTATGACAAGGTACTTGCAAGCGCGCCGGATGACTCGGATGCAAAGTTCAACCGTGATCTGGTGGCGAAACTTCTCGATCAGCAAAACCAGCAGAAGCAACAGCAGGACCAACAGCAGCAATCGCAAGATCAAAAGCAGGACAAGCAGGACAAGCAGGACAAGCAGGACAAGCAGGACAAGCAGGACAAGCAGGACAAGCAGGATCAGGCGAAAGGCGGCCAGCAACAAGACAAAAACGCAGCTGAACCGTCACAACCGCAATCACAAGACCAGAAAGCCGACGGTAAACCCGACAAGGCCAACGACGGCAAATCGGGTGACAAACCTTCGGACCAGCAGGCAGGTGATGCTGCCAAACAAGATCAGCAGAACGCGCCCGGACAGGATCAAAAGGGCAAAGGCGAAGGCAAACAGCAAGCCGACGACCAAGCGCAAAAGGATCAGGCTCCGCAAGATGCGCCAGCGGGCAACCCTGATCAGGCGCAACCAAAACCCGGCCCCGATACCAAAGCAGCAGAAAACGGACAGCCGCAACCATCCGACAGCGACAAGGACGGTTTGAAAGCCCAGATGGACAACGCCTTGGCCGGAAACCCGACGCCGGATGACACGACGGATCAAACAGCCACGGCGCAGGGTGGTGCCCAACCGCTTGACCAAGCGACCGAACAGCAGTTGCGCGCGGTACCGGATGATCCTTCAGGTTTGTTGCGCGCCCGGATCCAACAACACTACGCCCGCCTGCGCGCGGCAAGTCAGTAGGGAGGCGAAAATGCTAAAACACAGTCTTGCAGTTCTGGTCCTGATCGCCAGCACCAGCGCGGGTTTTGCCGATGGGCTGACCGCGCGCATCAGCGCCCAGAAGCTGGCCTTGGGCGACACAGTTCAGCTTGTCCTCAGCGCGGATCCGGCCAAGTTGACGGCAGCACCCGACATCTCGGCGCTCAATGCCGATTTCGACATTCTCGGCACCTCCAAATCTTCGCAAACACAAATCATCAACGGCGCGCGTTCCGACACTGTGGAATGGATCATCACACTTGCCCCGCGCAGCAAGGGACACCTGACGATCCCTGCCTTGAGTGCGGGGCAAGCCAGCAGCGCCCCGATCGGCATTGACGTGGTAGACGCGGCGCAGATGCCTGGCGATCAGCAAGCGGCGGGTGGCACCACCATCACCGCGACACTGGAACCCGGCGCACATTACGTCCAGCAGGAAATTCCCCTGAGTTTGCGCATCACCACCGGCCCCGGATTTTCGGATGGTGCGATAGAAGCGCCACAGAGCCCGGATTACATTCTGGAACAGCGCGGCGAGGACCGAACCAGCCAAACCGTTGAAAATGGCCAACCGGTCACCTTGATTGAACGCGATTACCTTTTACGCCCGCAAAAAAGCGGTGCGCTGTCGATTGCTCCATTCACGTTGCGGGCGATGCAAACCGACCCGGCAGCGCGGTCGCCGTTTCCGCAGAACCGGTTTGACACGCTCTTCGGTGGGTCACTGTTTGGGGGGGCAGGCTCCCCCTTTGGCCAGATGTTTGGCGGCGGCAGGCAGATCACAATCCGGACAGCCCCCCTGACGCTTGACGTGAAGGCCAAGCCCAGCGCCGCCAAGGGCTGGTTCCTGCCCGCCAAAGCCGTGACGCTGACTTCGCAATGGTCGCCGGTGAAGCCAGAATTCCGCGTTGGTGAAGCGGTCACGCGGCATGTCCGGATACAGGCACTGGGCGCAACCGAAGTGCAATTGCCCGATCTTGCGCCGCCAACCGTCAACGGCGCCCGCGTCTATCTGGACAAATCAGAAACCGGCTCTGTCGACACAGCAGATGGCACGGCGTCGGTTCGTGATTTCAGCTATTCAATCGTGCCGACAACGGGTGGCACCATCACCTTGCCTGAAATGACCGTTGACTGGTTCGACACCGCATCCGAAACCCCGCAGGTCGCCAGCCTTCCCGCAGAAACGATCAAGGTGGAGGGTGCGGTTGTTGTCCCGCCTGCAACACCGGCTGCCCCCGAAGCCACGGCATCGGCAAGCCAACAGCCCCCCACTGTCGAAAGCCAAAGCCGCATGACGTGGATCGCAGGGTTGCTGGCTTTGCTTGCTGCGGTGCTGGCGCTGGCCGCCTTTTTCTGGCGGCGACAAGATGCCCGCGCCGATCTGACCCCCGGAGGCATAGCCAATGCGCAGGTCAGGCGGGAAGCCGCACTCAGATCTGTTGAAGCTGCGTGCAATGCGGCGGACCCGCATGCCACATATGCGGCGGCGATGAAATGGGCCGGTGCTGTCGCGACGGCAACCGGATTGGAAACCGAGGCGATTTGGGCAAGGTTTCCCGATCTGTCGCAGGAATGGAAGGCGCTGGAGGCGGGATTGTATCGCACGGAAACCGACAGCACCTGGAGCGCGAAAGCGTTTTTGTCGACACTTCGTTCCGCCGACAAGGCGTTGACCAAGCGCATCCGGCGCGTGGCACAGGGCAAATTGCCGCCGCTTTATCCCGTTGGCGCAAACCGCAATGTAAGGGAAACCATGATATGACCAGCCCGAATTCGCGTGACGCCGGTTTGCTGCGGGATTTCAACAAAGGTGCCGTCAACGCTCCTCCAGAAGGCTGGTCCCGATCGGGGGGCCGAATTCCCATGCCCCTGCCCGGCCTTGGCTTTGCCCAAGCGCAAAACTGCGCTGCATATAATCCGGATCAAACGGAAGGCGACGATCAATCGGCAACGTGCGGTCGATGTAGGCGAGACGGAATGTTGCGCGGTTCTGCCGTGCGAACGCGGCCAGTCTGGCGATCCCGCGCGAGGCGCTGGCTTTTTCGAGCGAAGACATTGCCCGTTCCACAATGCTGACAGACTGCTGTGGTATCACCTGGAAACTCGGGGCGAGTTCAGCATTCACGATGACATAGATGTCAGGGCATACCCCCTCCAGGTCAGGGTCGACATAGAAGGCATCGGGTAGCATGTAGACTTGGCGGATTGCGCCGCCGTCGGCATGCAGTTCTTCAAAATCCATCCCATTGGCGCTAACACCAATCCGGATTGGCGGAAAGATTGCCGGGATACTTGCCGAGGCTTCCAGAATATCCCCGATCAGGCGCAGGCGATCCGGTTGGCCAGAAGCCGCGATGGCCCCGATATCCCAAACCATGCTGCGTTGCGCATCAAGGTTTGTGGTCACCACCAGCAACCGCGCCCCGGTTCGATGCCGAATAGCAATTTTCTCCGTCAGTTTTGCGTCGATATGTGCATCTATCAATGCCCTGAGAGGTTTGGCCGGAATGGCGCTTTGCCCGAAGATTTCCGTCAGAAGCGAGCGGCGCTGATTGAGCTTGGTAACAGAGGCGTTGATGAACAGATGGGCAAGTTCCCGGTCCGCCGCCGCGCCAATGAACGCGAAAGGCGAGATCAACGCCCCCGCACTTACCCCCGTCACCAGATCGAATCGCGGTCTGTCGCCCCGCTTGGACCAACCGGTCAGAACACCCGCACCGAAGGCACCGCCCACGCCGCCCGATGACAGAACCAACCAGCTTGCCCGCCCGTCCGCGCCTGAAACGGACGGCAAGAAGTGATGCCGATAGGCAGGAAGGTCGGTGCCGGGCATATCGGCATAGAACCGGATATCCTGATAACCCGGAAGTTCCGCCTGCAAGAGATCGGCGAGTGTGTAGGGCGTGCGCGCCGGCGTCAAGCGGTCGGTGATGAACGTCAGGAGGAGCGGCAAGATCCCCTTGCGAGACACCGCCGCTACGGCGGTTGGGATAGATTTTTCCGACGGTGCCTTCATTTCGTCCATAGTCACTTTCCCATTTGACGGATTGCCGTGCAAAACGCGAAACCCCGTGGCTCGCAAATCCGGACGCCAATGCCAAAACATGGTTGCCATCGACCGAAGAAATCAGCAACCCCGCCGCAGCCCGTAAAAAACCGAAAGCGCATCGGGATCGGAAAACGGCCTTTCGCTTGGCCATTCTGCGATGATTATCGCAATCAGACGAAGGCCGAAAATAGGCGTTCTGACGGAAACTTACAGCAAACCGACCCGTCCTGTGTCAACTGACATGAATCGCGAAACTTCCCAGCAACACAAAAAGTGCCGCAATCAGAACCAGCAGGAACGCCTCCGCCGGTGCGGAATCATCAGGCAGGCGGTCGGGGTTGTCAATTCGTTTGCGAACATGCTGCATCCGCGCCCATGCGATCAAGATGACGACCGCCCCCACAAAAAGCATCAGCACTTCGGACCAGATGGGCGAGGGTTGATTGCCGAGTCGCGCGGCGGCCAACCCGAAGCCGACAATGGCCACCACGGTACGCACCCAGGACAGAAATGTGCGCTCGTTCGACGCGTGTGTTTCGAAATTGATGATCATTCGCGTTCCCTACTTGACCAGTCCACATCACCCATCTGCAACCTGACCCTTCACCTCATCGAAGGGTTGCAGTACGAAGAACCCGCAAGGGCAAGCCAGAAGATTCGCGCTCCATTCCACGCAAAATTTTCCCCTCGCCCGTGTGCCGTCCATCGAAACAATAGGATTGTTTGCCGCATTCGCAAACAAAACCACAATCTTAGCTAAAACTTGACTGGCGGTTCCGGGGGGAGTCGGCGATATGGTTTCCAGCAGATCCTATTGCCACAACAACTCGCCGGTCAGCTTCCACCGGCGCGCCATGCCAAATTTCCACCAAGCCCCGCCACCGCTATCAGGAATGGCAAGATCGTGTAAATCATGCGATAGAGCAGAAGTGCCGCCAACACATCCGAGCGGCCAGCGGCACCCAGCCCGGCTATGATTGTCGCCTCGAACACTCCCAGCCCGCCCGGAGAATGGCTGATAAGGCCCAGACCCGCCGCAGCAAAGAACAGTGCCGCAAAATACGGCAGGTTCTGCACTGCATCCGCGGGCATCAGAACATGAAGCGTTGCAGCAGCACCGGTAAGATCAACCACGCCCGCACACGTCAGCGCAATGCCGGTTGCCGCGTCCGGCAAGGAAATCCGGAACGCTCCCGCCTTCAGTCGCCGCGAACCAGTCGCCAACCAGACCAGCGACGCAGCCATCAGAAACAAAACCAACGATCCAACCCCCTCCGCGACACGCGGGGCGATTGGCAACATGGTGCTGAGACCGTTTGGATTGCAAGCAAGCAAGCCACCAAGGACCGCCAGCAGTCCCGCAAGAAAGCCGCTCCACGAAATCGCGATCACCCCTGCAAACTGCACCAGATCAAGATCAAAGGCGGAATAGACGCGAAAGCGGACCGCAGTGCCGGTCAGATAGGAGATCCCCAGCAAACCTGATATCGCATAGCCTGCCGCCCCGGTCAGTGCAGCGATTGCTATCGGAACCTTTCCGGGCGCGGCGGATCGGACCGCCAGCGCGTCATAGCACGCAATCCCGGCGAAACTGAACAGCGTGCAGACCAATGCCTTGAGCAGTGTTGTCCCAGAGGCCGCCGCGAGATCGGCCTTCACGTCGACCCATCTCACCTGCGAGACCAACTTATGCAGCACGAATATGGCGATCATCGCGATCAGGATCGGAACGGCAACCCTGAAGACGGGATGTTCGACGATCCGCAGCAACCGGCGTATCAATGGTGGGGTCTCAGCGGCGGCCATCGGTGCCCTCTTTCAACGATGCAATCTGAACCTGCGGCAACTCCCCAAACTTGACGCAATGTTCTGCGTGTTGGACGATCCGGCGGAAACCTAGCAAATGACCGTCGAGAATAATGGCGAGCGGTTTGTTAATCAACAACCCGAAGGAAATGGGTTCAGCATGTCGGGTGACGCTTCGATATCGCCGCAGCTGATCGTCAACTTGTTGCAAAACGCGGCCACCCACACGGGAAATCGCCATGAAATCCGCTTTGCGCTGGACCGAAGCGTCACCCACTTTCACCTGACAGTTGCCGATAACGGCCCTGCATCCCCAAGGCGACACGCGATGCGGAGTTTGGGCCGTTCCACCGCCTTGAGCCTGGCCGCAACACGCCAGGAAGCGAGCTTGGCCTTGCACTGGTTCGGGCGATTCCGCAACGGCATTGCGCGCGGATCGCCCTGTTGGATAACGCGTCCGGTTTGCGCGTTATGGTTGGGTTTGCAGCGATAGGCTGAACGTTGGTTCAATTCATATACCAGCCGTGGCTGACCACCAATGACTGACCCGTCAGCGCATTGGTCGGGAATGCAGCAAAGAGATAGGCCACCTCGGCCACATCTTCGATTGTCGTAAATTCCTGATCGACGGTGTCGCCAAGCATCACCTTGTTGACTACCTCCTCCTCGGAAATCCCCAGATCCTTTGCTTGTTCGGGGATCTGCTTTGCGACCAGCGGGGTTTTGACAAAGCCGGGGCAGATCACATTGGCGCGCACGCCATGTTTGGCCCCTTCTTTTGAGATCACGCGCGCAAGGCCCAAGAGCCCATGCTTTGCCGTGACATAGGCCGATTTCAGCGGGGAGGCCTCTTTTGAATGCACCGATCCCATGAAGATGATCGAGCCGGACCCAGCTTTGTACATATGGGGCAAACAGGCCTTGGTGGTCAGAAATGCGCCGTCAAGATGGATCGAAAGCAGCTTTTTCCAGTCGCTGAAGGGGAAATCTTCGATCGGGTGGACGATCTGGATACCGGCGTTAGACACAAGCACGTCGATTTTGCCCCATTTCTTGACAACCGCTTCGACACCCTTGTTTACCAAACCTTCGTCGGTGACGTTCATTTCCACCGCCATTGCCTTGCCAGGGCCTTTGGCTGTCAACTCCTCCGCCACCTTCTGTGCCGCTTCCAGATTCAGGTCGGCGATAACGACCTTTGCGCCATCCGCGACAAAACGCATGGCGATACCGTGGCCGATGCCGCTGGCGGCGCCGGTAATGATACAGACTTTGTTCTTGAGGTTCATGTTTCAGTTTCCTTTGACTGTGTTGATCGCGGAACGAGCCGCCTTGCCCGCTACGTTCATTTCTGCGGGCCATCGGCGAGGTAATCATGCACCACCTCGCCCAGACCAAGGGTCAGGTCGGTCAGGATATGCACCGCCGAAATCACCTCACGCACCGGAAGCTCCGCGACCGGAGCCAAGGCGTGCGAATGCAGCTCCAGCCCGGCCGGACCTTCCCATGCGCCTTTGATGGTAATGTCCGTCGTGAAATAGCGGACCAATTCGCAAATGCGCGGGGTGCAATCCACATGCGGGATGATCTTGAGCAGGAAAGCCGGCGCTTGCAGGGATTTCAGCACCTTTTGCGGGTCGAGGTCGCGGTGCTTGTATCCCATCGTGCCAGTCGCCACCCGAACCGAACCGACATCAAGCGTGCCGATCAATGTGTCCTTTTCGACCCGCAGCGCGGGATCAGCCAGCTTTTTAGGGAAACCCCATATTTCGCGACCACCTGCGATGGGGGCTTCATCGTTCAGAAACATTGCGTGGACATAACCACCGGCAACACCGTTCAGCGTTACCGGGACAACCTGACCGCTTTCGGTATAATCGCCGAACCCGGTGGAATCCGGCATCCGGATGAATTCATACTTGACGATCGGTTCCGGTATCTCCAGCGGTTCGGGAACCACCCGGCGCAGAGCCTCCATATCCGTGCGGTAGGTAATCGTCAGGAATTCCCGATTGATGAAACGATACGGCCCCCGTGGATAGGAGGGGTTGGTAAGTGGCATTGCAAATGCCTGTTTGCGGACATCCTGTCTGTTCATCGCATTTCCCCTTACTTTTCAATTGCGCCAAGGTCGAAAACCTGTAGCCCGTCCCGACCGATCTCACGCGATTTCCACGCCTTGTGCGAAAACGTCCGCTTCACATCGGCGAAGCCGGCCGCCCAGTGTTCCGTCATCGACAGACGCGAGAATTCGTAATCCTTGGAGTTGCCCTCAAATCCTTCCCGGCGGTGGATGAGATGCACCAGCGTCACCGGGCATTCAGGGCCAGTGGTCAACAGGAGGGCCAGATCAGGGTCGGTTTGCAACTCTTTGGGCAGCTTTTTTGCAAGCCTGCCAGCGGCGGCGCGAATATTGTGCAGATGGCTGTATCTGTCTGTCGTCAACCGCGTCCGACTGGAGAAACGGATGTCTTTTTCGCGCTGCTGGATATCGGCAAGATCTTCGGGCATCGCGCCGCGCGCGCTGAACACGTCGATCTGAAAAATGCACATCGGGTCGCCCCCGGCATGTTCCATTACATATTGCAGTGGAGTGTTGGAGACGAGGCCACCGTCCCAATAAAAGCGCCCGTCAATCTCAACCGGTGGAAAGCCCGGCGGCAATGCGCCGCTGGCCATGATGTGTCGCGGGTCAATCCGGGTCTTGCGGCTGTCAAAATAGGTGAAATTGCCAGTCTCGACATCAACAGCGCCGACGCTGAGACGCGGGCCGTCTTCATTCAGGTAATCGAAATCGACCAAATCATTCAGCGTCTTTTCAAGAGGGGATGTATCATAAACGCTCAGGGGCTGCGTGTCACCGATTGGCCAGAATGACATCGGCAACCGAGGCGTGAAAAAACCGGGTACGCCGAAAGTCATAACTTCGGCCGCGGCAAATTCCGCAAAGATATGACGCGACTTCGGCCCCCACATCCAGGGCGTCGTCGCCAGTGAGGAGCTTACGCCTTCCCAGAACGCCTTCAGCTTTTCAATGCGTCTGTCGACGGGATTGCCGCAGATGATCGCCGCATTGATCGCCCCGATTGAGATGCCTGCAACCCAGTCAATGCCAAGCGCAGCCTCGGTCAATCTTTGAAATGCGCCGGCTTGATACGCCCCGAGCGCACCACCACCCTGAAGCACCAGCACGTTCTGCTCGGCCTTGGCGCGATGCAGGCTTGTAATGTTCTTTTCCGGCTTCGGCATCAGCACCCTCCTGTCTCGACTTTTCAGCAGATGATCAGGACATAGCCATTCAACCAGATCGGCGCTTTACCTGAACCTTACATTTGCGACAGGTTTGACGGCAAAGCATGAATGACCCGATCCGCCATGCCAACGCAACGCGCACCGTCGAACGGGAAAATGGCTGAAAATTCCTCCGCGACACTGCGGCGCAATTCCAGACGCAACAGACGGCGGGCGCGGAACAGGCGGGTTTTGACCGTAACGATGTTGACGCCCAGAAGATCGGACACTTCCCGTGCCGTCAGTTCCTGCACATCGCGCATTATGTATATCAGCCGGAACGGCTCCGGCAGCGCGTCAATCGCTTTTTCCAGAAAGTTGCGGATTTCGCTGCGCGCAAGTTCATTTTCAGGATTGTTGTTCGCGACTGTCATCGGAGCGGTTGAACCTTCTTCCTGTGGGGTCCGCACACCTTCACGATACTCCGCCAGATCGACCACGGGTCGTTGACGGCGCAGGCGGCCAAAGGCCTCGTTCATGACGATCCGCGTCAGCCATGTCACGAAGGCCGCATCGCCGCGAAACGTCTCCAGCTTGGTGAAGGCCGCCAAATAGGCGGCTTGGACGGCATCCTCTGCCTCCGCATCATTGTGGAGAATGCCGCGTGCCACGCGAAACAGTTGTTGGTTGCAGCGCCGGATCAATTCGCGCACGGCTGCATTGTCCCGCGCCCGCGCCAGAATGATCAGCGCGGGTTCGTCCATTGCCGCATAGGCATTGCTGCGGATCGGGATGGGTTGTGTGTGCATATTATTCTTTCACCTGAACACTGCCCCGCGCCAGAATATCTGCAATCGAAGGGAAACCGTTGATAACCATATCATCCAGATCACCGCGCGGATAATCCTTGAAATCGGTCTCGCCCGGTTTGGCGACGATGATCCGCCCCACCATACCCGACATTTCATGCGGGATGCAGAAATAATCATACACTCCGGGTATTTCCAACGTCACCTCAAAACTTTCCCCGGGCAACAGATAGTCACTGTTGAACGGTTTGGCACCTTCCGGAATACGGCGCGGATGATCGTCGTTTTCGGGGGCGTAGGCGGTGGCAGTGTGTGAGTTGGCCTTGTCATGGTTGGTCCAGCGGACAGTTTGTCCCGGCGCAATCAACACGCCATAGGGGTCGAACCAGACCTTCGATCCGTCGGGCCGCCCGGCCATTGCGATCTCTGCAACCGGGCCGCCAATCGCAAGCCCGGGTGAGAGGGAGAGTGCGGCAGCCAAGCTGCCGCTCCCCCACAGGAAACTCCGGCGCAGCATCCTATTTCTCGACGCTGGCTTCGTCCGCAACCGGAACATGCCAAAGAACGATATGTTCATGCGGTTCCTCAACGCCGGGGTGCCCTGCGTTGAAATAGATATCGACGTGATCGACATCGCCGCCGGGTTGCAGCAGGTTGTCGAATTTCTTGTCGGCATTCATGTCCTTGATCGGGATCATGTAGATCGTGCTCACCAGCTTGCCATCATGGTCGTAGGCAAGAAACGGGCCGGCAGGCAGGGTAGCCGGATCGACGAACAGCTCCCCAATGCCCGGAAGGAAATCCGGCAATTTGACCAGCTTGCTGACCTGCTGATAGGGCGCGGGTGGTGGTGCCTTGGCAACCGCGCCCGCATCAGCTTGCGCCAAAGCAGGCATCGCGACGGCGACGGACAAGGCGGCGATGGTAGCGAAAAAACGGGTCATGTTATGTTCCTTTCACAGACTCAGCGACATGCAGCTTCTGGCGTGTCTGACCATTTGATGCAGCGAAGACAGAAAGGTTCCCGGTTTCCTGAAAATTTCTGACTATTTCTTTTTCGTACTGCGGACTGGCCCCCAGATGTTCCAGCGGGCCGCGCCGATCTTGTCAGCGCCTGTTTCAAAGTTTTCCCGTTTCGAATCGCACCGCGTCAAACGCGTCATTCAAATGCGTATTGACAATACTGATTTTCAGGAGGGATAATTAGCGCTGTAGTATCAGACATGTGACGGATTCGGATCACCGGACCGGCTTGTCGGTGCGGAGCAAACGCATCAGCGCAAGATGATCACTGTTTGAGTCGCAGGAAAGCGGTGGCCCATGGCACATCAACTGAAACTGAAACGCATTGAACCCGTTACGCATGACACCCATCTTCTGGTCTTTGATCGGCCGGACGGGTTTGCTTATTCCCCCGGTCAGGGGGTTGAATTGCATCTGCTGAAAGACGGCTGGCAGGACAAGGGGCGGCCTTTCACCCCGATCACATTGCCGGATGAGCCGACGCTGGAATTCATCATCAAATCCTATCCCGATCATCACGGCGTCACCGAACAGATCGCCAAAATGAAACCGGGCGATGAGGTGCGGATGAAAGGGCCGTTCGGCGCAATTGCAGACATGGGGCCGGGTGTTTTCATCGCTGGCGGTGCCGGCATCACGCCGATGATCGCTATTTTGCGCAAACGGCTGCATGATCATGGAACCCTTGCGCAATCGACGCTGGTTTTTGCCAACAAGACCGAAGGCGACATCATCTGGCGCGAGAAATTCGAAGCGATGAAGGGTCTGAAAATCGCCTTCATCGTTGGTGAGCCGGGGGCCAGCGTGCCGCAGCAAAGGCTTGACCGCGAATACCTGCGCCAGTTCGTAAAGCCCGACGGCCGGTTTTATCTTTGCGGCCCGCCCCCAATGATGAAAGCCGTGCGGCAGGCGCTGCATGATCTGGGCGTCGACGATACCCGGATTGTTGAGGAGAAGTTCTGAACCGGGCGGCGATGACCTGCGTGCCCTGTCCTGCGCGGCAGGTGCGGACAGAAAACGAGCTTGGAGGATGATGGCGATGACCGAAGCGACATTGAACCGGAACGGCCCGCAGTACCATCGAGGCTTCTTTACGCGCTGGTTTATGTCGACCAATCACAAAGATATCGGCGTTCTTTACCTCTTCACTGCCGCAACTATCGGCATGATCGCTGTGTTGCTGTCGGTTTTCATGAGGTTGGAGCTTATGGAACCCGGCGTTCAATACCTGTGCACGGAAGGGCTTCGGTTCTGGCCCTCGGCTGTTGGCTGCACGCCGGATGGGCATCTGTGGAACATTCTGGTCACCTATCACGGCGTCCTGATGATGTTTTTCGTGGTAATCCCGGCGGGGTTCGGCGGCTTTGGCAACTATTTCATGCCGTTGATGATCGGCGCGCCAGACATGGCGTTTCCGCGGATGAACAACATCAGTTATTGGCTTTACGTCGCTGGCGCGTCCCTTGCGATTGCGTCTTTCTTCGCGCCGGGTGGGGATGGCCAGCATGGTGCCGGGGTCGGCTGGACGCTTTATGCGCCGCTGTCGGTTCATGACGGTGGTATGTCAATGGATTTGGCGATTTTTGCGATCCACGCCTCTGGCGCAAGCGCAATTCTGGGCGCGATCAACATGATCACGACATTTCTGAATATGCGTGCTCCGGGAATGACGCTGTTCAAGGTGCCGCTGTTCGCATGGTCGATTCTGGTGACGGCGTGGATGCTTTTGATGGCGATGCCGGTACTGGCGGGCGCGATTACCATGCTGCTGACAGATCGGAATTTCGGCACAACCTTCTTTGACCCGGCAGGTGGCGGCGACCCGTTGCTCTACCAACACCTGTTCTGGTTCTTCGGGCATCCGGAGGTTTATATCGTCGTCATTCCGGGCTTCGGGATTGTCAGCCAGGTCATTTCCACCTTCTCGAAAAAGCCGATCTTTGGATATCTGGGCATGGTCTGGGCGTTGATCGCCATCGGCGGCTTGGGATTTATGGTCTGGGCGCATCACATGTTTACCGCTGGCATGTCGATCACACAGCAGAGCTTCTTTCAGATTGCGTCCGTCACGATCGCGGTGCCGACGGGTATCAAGATATTCTCATGGCTGGCGACGATGTGGGGGGGCTCGATCCAGTTCAAGACGCCCATGCTGTTCGCGCTCGGGTTCGTGTTCCTGTTCACGGTCGGCGGTGTCACGGGCGTTGTGCTGGCGCAGGCAAGTATCGACCGTGCCTATCATGATACCTATTACGTCGTCGCGCATTTCCACTATGTCATGAGTCTGGGTGCGGTATTCGCCCTTTTCGCGGCTGTCTATTACTGGATTGCCAAGATGTCGGGGCGGCAATACCCCGAATCGGCCGGAAAACTGCATTTCTGGCTGTTCTTCATCGGCGCGAACCTGACGTTCTTCCCGCAACATTTTCTGGGCCGCCAAGGCATGCCGCGCCGCTACATCGATTACCCCGAAGCGTTCGGCTTCTGGAACCAGATTTCAAGCTGGGGGGCGCTGCTGTCCTTTGCGTCCTTCCTGCTGTTCATCGGGATCGTGTTCTATACGCTGATTGCGGGCAAACGCGAAACCCGGCCAAGCTACTGGAACGACTTTGCGGACACGTTGGAATGGACCGTGCCGACACCGGTGCCCGAGCACACGTTCGAGCAATTGCCGAAACCGGCAGACTGGAACCGGCATCCGGCGGGATAACCAACTCGCCGCCGGTACAAAGTTCAAGATCGGCATGCCTCTCGGTGTTCGCGAGCAAACACCGGTCTGTAACAGATGAGGAAGGCGCTTCGCGCGACAGACGCATGATCGAACGGCTCTGGCGATCCTTGAAGCACGAATGCGTTTACCTACATGCCCTCGAAACAGGCACAGAGACAAAAGCTGCTGTCGGGCAGTGGCTGGCCGATTACAACGCCGGGTTTATCGTCTAAACAGCCGGCAATATATTGATCTGTAAAACAAATAGGAATCACACGCGGCGGAAATGCCACCTCGCACGCCATCATCGACTTCCTGCCTCGAGTTCGGATTCAGGCACTTGCATGGCGCGGCCATCCCCGTAAGAATGGCTGAAATCTGACCTTGGAGTGTGCGCATGTCATTTGTGAAACCGATCCTTCTCACCTCAGCCTTGGCTTTCGGGGCGTCAGCCGCTGCGGCCGCCTCCTGTTCAAACTCCGCCGGGAATTATGAGGCGTGGAAAGCCGAAGCGGTGCGGGAGGCCAAGGCCGCAGGCGTTGGCCCCAAGGGGATCGCCGCTTTGCAGGGTAGCAGTTATTCGCGCGAAACCATTTCCGCCGACCGCAATCAAAAGAGCTTCAAATACAGCCTTTCGAAATTCATGCAGGTGCGCGGTGCGGATACCATCGTCAAACAAGGTCGTTCCCGCAAAGCCAAGAATGCCAAACTTTTCAACGCATTGGAAAGGCAATATGGCGTGCCTGCCGGGGTCTTGCTGGCGATTCACGGGATGGAAACCGGCTTTGGTGGTTTCATGGGCAAGACCAATGTGATCTCGGCCATCTCCACCCTGACCTATGACTGCCGTCGGTCGGATTATTTCCATCCGCATATGATTGCGGCGCTGAAACTTGTTGATCGCGGCTCCATCAGCCCGCAATCGGTGGGTGCCAAGCATGGCGAGTTGGGCCATACACAGTTTCTGCCCGGCAATGCGCTGAATTACGGTGTCGATGGCGATGGCAACGGGCGGGTTGATCTGAACAGCTATGTTGATGCCATGGCCTCCACAGCGAACTATTTGCGGCAAAAGGGCTGGCAACCCGGTGCCGGCTATCAGGAAGGGCAGCCGAATTTCGCCGTGATCAAGTCGTGGAATGCGGCAACGGTCTATCAGCAGGCGATTGCGATCATGGGCGCGCGGATCGACAAATAAGACCAAAGGTCACGAGGGCGGGGGCGCAACGCCCCCGCCGCAGAGTTATTGCTGCATCTTGATATCGACGGCCTGTTCTTCGGCGATCATCGCTTCCAGCTTGCGACGAAAACGTAGTTGGCCGCCGTCGATTGGCAGGTCAATATGGGGCGTGGTCTTGTTGGTCATCCCGATCTGTACCTCGGTCAGGATGGCGCGATCTTCCTCGAACGCGTGTTGCACGTCTTCGGTCATCATCTGGCTGAGAGCGGCATCTTCGGGGCGGATGTTGCGCAACTGGAACCAGTAATAGCGGGTTTCCGTGGCGCTGGTCGGCGTCATGAAATTCAGGCTGTCCATAATGAACGTGTCTTTGTGAAGCGGACCATCCGGGCCGCCAGTGCCTGCCGGGGTGAAAACCGCGCGGATCAGGGCGTGGCTGGGATAGCGCACCTCATAGTGCTGCAAGCGGTCGCAATTGCCCGTGAAAGGCACCACCTTCTTGTAGAACGGCGCGGGTTCCACATCCATCATCCAGCGATGCACGATGATGCCATTGTCGGTTTTGGAAACCCTGAGCGGGGTGTCTTTGGTCGCATCCTGCGCAAAGGAGCCGGCATGTACCCAGGCGACATGGGTGGGATCAAGCAGATTGTCGCACATCAGCAGATAGTTGCAGGGAAGTTCCATCGCCTGACCACGATTGATACCCCAAGCCGGGTCGCCCCAATGCTCAATCTCAAAAATCTCGGTCGGGTCAGCCATCGCCGGGTTGCCCATCCAGATCCAGACCAGCCCATATTTTTCGTGGGTGGGATAGGCGTGGACATTGGCATTTGACGGAATGCGCCCGGTGCCGGGCGCCCAGACGCATTTTCCCGCGCAATCGAAGGTGAGGCCATGATAGCCGCATTCGATCTGATCGCCTTTCAAGCGGCCCTTGGACAACGGGAGTTTGCGATGCGGGCAGGCGTCATCCAGCGCGATAACTTCATTCCTGCTGTTGCGATAGATGCAGATCTTTTCACCGAGAACCATGATCTGGCGCAGACTGTCCGTGATCTCATGGTCCCATGCGGCGACATACCAGGCGTTTTTCAAAAACATGCAGACGCTCCTTTATGTGGCAGATGCCGGGGGGCTTCACGCCCCCCGGACCCCCCGTGAGGTATTTGGGCCAAGATGAAGGCGTTGCCGTTCAATTCAGAATGCCCGGCAGGGTGAGGTTGTGCGCGCGGGCGCAATCAAGCGCGATGTCATAGCCCGCATCGGCATGGCGCATGACCCCCGTGGCCGGGTCGTTCCACAGCACATTCTTCAAGCGGCGCGCCGCGTCCTCGGTGCCGTCAGCGACGATAACCATGCCGGAATGTTGCGAAAACCCCATGCCGACGCCGCCGCCGTGATGCAGAGACACCCAGGTCGCACCCGATGCGGTGTTGAGAAGCGCATTGAGCAGCGGCCAGTCCGACACCGCGTCGGAGCCGTCTTTCATGGCTTCCGTCTCGCGGTTGGGTGAGGCCACAGAGCCAGAATCAAGGTGGTCGCGTCCGATCACGATGGGAGCTTTGAGTTCGCCACTGGCGACCATCTCGTTGAACCTCAGCCCCGCCTTGTGCCGATCCCCCAGACCGATCCAGCAGATGCGCGCAGGCAAGCCCTGGAAGGCAATGCGGTCGCGGGCCATGTCAAGCCAGTTGTGCAAGTGTTTGTTCTCAGGGAAAAGTTCCTTCATCGCCTGATCGGTCTTGTAAATATCCTCCGGGTCGCCCGACAGCGCCACCCAACGGAACGGACCGATCCCTTTGCAAAACAGCGGGCGAATATAGGCGGGCACGAAACCGGGAAAGGCAAAGGCGTTTTTCAAGCCTTCCTCAAGCGCCACCTGCCGGATATTGTTGCCATAATCCAGCGTTGGCACACCGGCATCCCAGAAATCCACCATCGCGGCGACATGCACCTTCATCGAAGCGCGGGCGGCTTTTTCCACCGCTTTCGGGTCACTTTCGCGTTTCGCCTTCGCCTCCGCCACGGTCCAGCCCTGCGGCAGATAGCCATTGAGCGGATCATGCGCCGAGGTTTGGTCGGTCACGATATCAGGGCGCACGCCCCCCGCTTTCATCCGCTTGACCAGTTCGGGGAACACATCGGCGGCATTGCCAAGAAGGCCAACCGATTTCGCCTCACCCTTGGCGGTCCATTCCGCTATCATCGCCAAAGCGTCATCCAAGGTGCGCGCCTTAGCATCGACGTAGCGGGTGCGCAGGCGGAAATCTATCCGCGTCTCATCCGATTCCACCGCCAAACAGCACGCCCCTGCCATCACCGCCGCAAGTGGTTGCGCGCCGCCCATACCGCCCAGCCCGGCGGTCAGTATCCACTTGCCTTTCAGCGAGCCGTCATAGTGTTGACGCCCCGCTTCGGCAAAGGTCTCATAAGTGCCTTGGACAATGCCCTGGGTGCCGATGTAGATCCACGACCCGGCGGTCATCTGGCCGTACATCGCGAGGCCGCGCTTATCGAGCTCGTTGAAATGGTCCCAAGTCGCCCAATGCGGCACGAGGTTGGAATTGGCGATCAACACGCGCGGTGCGTCCTTATGGGTCTGAAACACCCCGACCGGTTTGCCCGATTGTACCAGCAAGGTCTGGTCATCGTTCAAATCGCGCAGCGCGGCACAGATTTTATCAAAATCTTCCCAAGTGCGGGCGGCGCGGCCGATGCCACCGTAAACCACCAGCTCATGCGGGTTTTCGGCAACATCGGGGTGCAGGTTGTTCATCAGCATCCGCAGGGGCGCTTCGGTCAGCCAGCTCTTGGCGGTGATCTCGGTTCCGGTGGCGGGGTAAATGTCGCGGGTGTTGTGGCGCGTGTTCATGTTAGAGTCCTTTCACAAGGTAAAATCTGTCAGGCCAGCAGCCTCGGTCAAGGTGGCGTTGCGGACCAAGGCGCTTGCCGCTTCAATATCCGGAGCGAGATAGCGATCTTCTTTCAGCGCAGGCGACACTTTTCGCAGCGCCTTCACGGCGGCTTGCAAGGCGGGTGACGTTGGCAAAGGTGTGCGAAAATCAATACCTTGCGCAGCACAAAGCGCCTCCACCCCCAGAATGACCGAAAGATTTGCGTTCATCCGTCCAAGGCGGCGCGCGCCATGGGCGGCCATGCTGACGTGATCCTCCTGATTGGCCGAAGTGGGCGTGCTGTCGGTAGAGCAAGGGTTGGCGAGGTGCTTGTTTTCACTCATCAAAGCCGCGGTCGTCACTTCTGCAATCATAAAGCCGGAGTTCAGCCCCGGTGCTGGCGTCAGGAACGGCGGCAGGTCGTGGGAAAGCGTCGGGTCCACCATCAGGGCGACGCGGCGTTGCGCAATCGCGCCAATCTCTGCCAATGCCAGCGCGATGATATCGGCAGCAAAAGCAACGGGTTCCGCGTGGAAGTTGCCACCGGATATTATGCCCGCCGATACGACGAGCGGGTTATCGGTGACCGCGTTCGCCTCCACCTCCAGCGTCGTTGCGGCAAAGCGCAGCAGGTCCACTGCCGCGCCGACGACCTGCGGCACGCAGCGGATGCAATAGGGGTCTTGCACACGGGTATCGCCTTCGCGGTGGCTTTCGCGGATCACGGAACCTTCCATGATACCCCGTACCGCAGCGGCAACGTCAATCTGGCCACGATGCCCGCGCAGCGCATGGATTTCCGCCTGCAAGGGCGCGGTCGAACCCATGATGGCATCGGTCGACAGCGCCGCTGTAATGATCGAGGAGGACGCATTGCGCCAGCCTTCAAACAGGCCCACCAGTGCCAGAGCAGTTGAAAACTGCGTACCGTTGATCAGGCCGAGTCCTTCCTTCGGGCCAAGCACCAGCGGCGTCAGACCTGCGGCCTGCAACGCCTCCGCACTCGCCATCCGGCTGCCGCGATAAAGCGCCTCGCCAGCCCCGATCATCGTGGCGGTCATATGCGCCAAGGGTGCCAGATCGCCGGACGCCCCGACCGAGCCTTGCGCCGGAACAACCGGCGTGACACCCGCCGCCAACAGTGCTTCGATCTGTGCAATCACATCCCAGCGCACACCAGAAGCACCACGGCCAAGCGACAGCAGCTTCAGCGCCATCATCAGCCGCGTGGTCGGCACGTCCAGTGCCTCCCCCACGCCGCAGCAATGCGACAGGATCAGGTTGCGTTGCAGGGTGGCAG
>NZ_JAKDLJ010000252.1 GCF_030452865.1 Pseudorhodobacter sp. | reverse complement strand
TATTAGAACGATTTATCGCGCCGGGTACAAATGGCAAAAACGGGAATGGGTCAATTGAGCGTGAAACCGACAGCAGAATCCGTGATGGCATCGGTGCAATCAGCGGGGAAAGGTGCGGGACCGGCACCGGTGCATCTGTGGAACCCGCCGTTTTGCGGCGATCTGGACATGCGGATCGCACGGGACGGGACGTGGTTCTACCTCGGCACGCCGATTGGACGGCCCGCTTTGGTCAAGCTGTTCTCCAACATCCTGAAGCTGGAGGACGGACGCTATTTCCTTGTGACTCCGGTTGAAAAGGTCGGAATTGTGGTAGAGGACGCGCCATTTGTCGCCGTCGATTTCTCGGTATCCGGCGCGGGTGACGGACAGACCCTGCGCTTTGAAACGCAAGTCGGCGACAAGGTGACAGCCGGGCCGGAGCATAGGATCCGCGTGGCGCGCGACCGTGAGACCGGGGAGCCATCGCCCTATGTCATGGTGCGCGCGGGACTGGAGGCATTGATCGACCGCAAGTCGTTCTACCGCTTAGTGGAAATCGGTGCGCATCACCGCTTTGAGGGAGCGGACTGGTTCGGTCTGTGGTCGGGTGGAGCGTTCTTCCCGATGATCCCATCGGCGGAATTGTCGTAGCGGTAGCAGGGGGCTTTCCGCCCCCTCTGGCCCTGAAGGGCCATTCACCCCCGAAGGTATTTTTACCAAGACGAAGCCGTAAGATATTCATCGTTTCATCGACACGCCCTGCACCCGGCGCGACCGCAGCGCTTTGAAAAAGCGCGCCCGGCCCAACATTGAGGCGCCTTTTTGCGCCCGCAAAAAGCAACGAAAGGTGGGAGTGGTCCGCAGACGTTGTGTCCAGGATAAATTGTTGCGTACCCTTGCTGCGCCGGGCTGGATCGCTATCATGCGCACGAGACAGGCTATTTCGCAGAAAGACCACAATATGAGCGCACCAGAAACCAAGATCGTTTCGCAATGGAAAATCGCCTGTGACGGCGACGGGCCTGCCTTGGGCCATCCGCGCGTCTGGTTGACCATCCCAGAAGATAAGGGTTTTGTCGAATGCGGCTATTGCGACCGCCGCTATGTCCATGAAAGTGCGGTTGAGAAACTGAAATAGCCACATGCGCAGCGTGCTGGTTCGTGTTGGCTGGCTCGGGCTGATCCTCCCGGTCCTTTATATCTGCGTCGGGTTGGTCGGTGGCATGCTTGTGACCGGGGGGCCGCGTATTGCAGGACCGAAGGAATACCGGATCGGCCTGATTGGCGGCCCTATCCACTATGACCTGCTGATCCCGTTAAACGCCAAGTCCCGCATTCGTTTTGCCTTCGCACAATCGGCCGGGGTGCCGGTTCGCAATCCTGATGCCGAATGGTTGCTGATCGGTTGGGGTGCGCAGGGGTTTTACACCTCCACCGCCACGTTGTCGGATATGGATCTGCCCGTTATCTGGCAGGCGGCGACAGGCGATGGTGCCGTCATGCGGCTCGACACTGTCGGGCGGATTTCCAGCTTTGATGGCATTGCTCTGATCAAGCTGACGGAGGCGGAAATGGACGCGCTTCTGGCTACTCTCCTCGCTGCTTTCGACGGGCAAACGGCGCTGCCCCTGCCCGGTTTCACGTCAACGGATGCATTTTTCCACGCCAAAGGGCGGTTCAACCTGTTCAACACCTGCAACGTCTGGATCGGTCAAACCCTGCGCGCGGCGGGCCTGCCCTTTGGCCTCTGGACGCCATTTCCCCAGTCCATCCGGCTGTCGCTGACGCAAACCGGGTTGGCGGGGGCTGATGCTTCGGCTAGACCCCCGCGCCCGTCCATGCGATGAAGTGAAAAAGGGAGGCGTTCTGGATGAGCGACAGTTTCGGCAAGGGCCACCACCTGCATCTGATCGACGGATCGGCCTATATCTTCCGCGCCTATCACGCGCTGCCGCCACTCACGCGCAAATCCGACGGGCTGCCGGTAGGTGCGGTTGCAGGCTTCTGCAACATCCTCTTTCGCTATCTCAACGACAACAAATCCGGCGATGCGCCAACCCATGTCGCCGTAATCTTTGACCATTCGTCCAAGACATTCCGCAATGACATCTATCCTGAGTATAAAGCCAACCGCCCCGAACTCCCCGAAGATTTGCGTCCGCAATTTCCGCTGACCCGTGACGCCACCCGCGCTTTCAACATCGCCTGCATCGAAACGGAAGGGTTTGAGGCGGATGACATCATCGCCACCCTGTCGTGCCGTGCCCGTGATGCAGGCGGCAAGGTGACGATCATTTCCTCCGACAAGGATCTGATGCAACTGGTCGGCGATGGAGTCGACATGCTCGACCCGATGAAAAACAAACTGATCGGGCCGGACGAAGTGTTCGAGAAATTCGGCGTTGCGCCGAACCGCGTGGTTGACGTGCAATCGTTGGCGGGCGATTCGGTGGACAACGTGCCGGGTGCGCCGGGAATCGGGATCAAGACCGCGGCGTTGCTCATTCAGGAATACGGCGATCTGGAAACCCTTCTCGCGCGGGCGGATGAGATCAAGCAACCAAAACGGCGCGAATCGCTGCAAGACAATGCCGATCTGATCCGCATTTCGAAACGCCTCGTGCAGCTTGATTGCGAAACGCCGCTGGATTTCACGCTCGCCAGTCTGGAAGTGCGGGAACCGGAGCCGGAGGCGCTGCTCGCGTTTCTAAACCAGATGGAATTCCGAACGCTGACCAAGCGCGTCGCCGACAGCCTGAAGGTGGAGGCACCGGTCGCCCCCGAGGCCGCTGCCAATGCGCAAACCGAACAGGCCGCCGCCCTGCCCTTCGACCATGCCGCCTATGAAAACGTCGTCACCGCCAAGGCGCTGCAAGTCTGGATCGACCTCGCCTATGCGCGCGGCTATGTCGCGGTCGATACCGAGACCACCAGCCTTGATGAGATGCGCGCCGAACTGGTCGGGATTTCGCTTTGCGTGGAGCCGGGCCACGCCTGCTATATTCCGCTGGCGCACAAGCAAGGCAGCGGCGATCTGTTCGGCTCCTCCGCCCTCGTTGACGGCCAAATGCCGTTGGACACCGCGTTGGATATGCTGCGCCCGCTGCTGGAAGACGACAGCATCCTGAAAATCGGCCAGAACATGAAATATGACGCGAAAATCTTTGCGCGTCTGGGCATCACGGTCGCGCCGATTGACGACACGATGTTGATGTCGTCGGCGCTGTTTGCGGGTCTGCACAATCATGGCATGGATACGCTGGCCGATACCTATCTCGGCCACACGCCGATCCCGATCAAAACCCTGCTGGGTTCGGGAAAATCCCAGATCACCTTTGATCTGGTGCCGCTCTCCGAGGCTGTGAAATACGCTGCCGAGGATGCAGATGTCACCCTGCGTCTGTGGCAATTGCTCAAACCGCAACTGCATGAGAAATCGGTCACCACGGTTTATGAAACGCTGGAGCGGCCGCTGGTCCCGGTGCTGGCGCGAATGGAGATGGCGGGAATTCAGGTCGACCGCGACACACTGTCGCGCATGTCCAACGCCTTCGCGCAGAAAATGGCGGGGCTGGAGGATGAGATTCAAACACTTGCAGGCCGTCCGTTCAATGTGGGCAGCCCCAAGCAACTCGGCGAAATCCTGTTCGATGAGATGTCTCTCCCCGGCGGGGTGAAGGGCAAAACCGGTGCCTATGCCACGGGTGCAGACGTGCTGGAAGATTTGGCGACCGAGCATGATCTGCCCGGCCGCGTGCTGGATTGGCGGCAGTTGGCGAAGCTGAAATCCACCTATACCGACGCACTGCAAGATCATATCAACCCGGAAACCGGCCGCGTTCACACCTCATATTCTCTGGTTGGCGCGGTCACGGGGCGGCTATCGTCGACTGATCCGAACCTGCAAAACATCCCAGTCCGCACGGAAGAAGGGCGCCGCATCCGCGAGGCGTTCGTTGTACCGAAAGGCCGCGTGATCGTCAGCCTCGACTACTCCCAGATCGAGCTACGCATCCTCGCGCATGTCGCTGATATTCCGGCACTGAAACAGGCGTTCAAGGACGGCATCGACATTCACGCGATGACCGCCTCCGAAATGTTCGGCGTCCCGGTGGAGGGCATGGATGCCAGCATCCGCCGTCAGGCCAAAGCGATCAACTTCGGCGTGATCTACGGCATTTCCGGCTTTGGCCTTGCCCGCAACCTGCGCATCCCGAGGGCCGAAGCACAGGGCTTCATCGACCGCTATTTTGAACGTTTCCCCGGAATCCGCGAATATATGGACGCGACCATCCAGTTTGCCCGCGACAACGGCTACGTCCAGACCCTGTTCGGTCGCCGCATCCACACGCCCGAGATCAACGCCAAAGGCCCCGCCGCAGGCTTCGCCAAACGTGCCGCGATAAACGCCCCGATCCAGGGCACCGCCGCCGATATCATCCGCCGCGCCATGATCCGCATGCCGGACGCAACCCGCGGGTTGGATGCGAAAATGCTGCTGCAAGTGCATGACGAATTGCTGTTCGAAGTGGCGCAGGATGCCGTCGATCCGCTGATCAAAGCGGCCCGCGGTGTGATGGAAGGTGCCGCTGCCCCCGCCGTGCATCTGTCGGTGCCGATCACGGTGGACGCTGGCACAGGTGCCAATTGGGCGCAGGCGCATTGACATGCTCCGCACTTACGTCGAACTCAAATCCCTCGCCCTGTCGCTGAACCTGCCAGAGGTCACCGACACCACGGCCTGGGGCAATCCCTGCCTCAAGGCGCATGGCAAACTTTGGTGCTGGTGGTCGCCTTACGTCGATGCAGCCGTGTTCAAATGCAGCAAGGACGAACGCGAAATGCTGTTGCAGGCAGACCCCGACACCTTCCTGCTGCATCCGCATTACGAACCCCACAACCTCATCCTCGTTCGCGCCGGAAAAATCGACCTGGCATGGGCACGCGCCCGGCTGATCCGGCAATGGCGCGCCGCAGCGCCGAAACGTTGGCTCAAATCATGGGACGCCGAAAACCCTCCAGCCCCCACGCACTGACCGGGAATTCCCGTTGCTCTCGACCACGGATCGCGATCACCGCACCTCAAAACCGGGCAACATCACCAAAGTGCAACTCCCCCCATCATCTGTTCAAAAATATCCCCGTGCGGAGCACGCCCCGCGCCGGCGAGGCGCAAATCAGATCAGCGGCGCGCCAGCGCCTCAACTTGGCAATCCATCAACCTCGCTCCACAGCCAGATGATAACAATTATTACTTGCAGACCGCAGATGCAGGTACGAAACCCGCGGGTCGGCGAAGCGCTTTTCAGCTTCCGAATGCAACCTGTCAACAGG
>NZ_JAKDLJ010000251.1 GCF_030452865.1 Pseudorhodobacter sp. | reverse complement strand
ATCGGCACCGTCAAGGGCGACATCCACGATATCGGCAAGAACCTTGTCGGCATGATGATGGAAGGTGCCGGTTTTGAGGTGCGTGACCTCGGAATCAACAACTCCGTCGACAGTTACCTTGCCGCGATCGAGGCGGAACAGCCCGATATTCTGGGCATGTCCGCCCTGTTGACCACCACCATGCCCTATATGAAGGTCGTAATCGACACGCTGAAGGAAAAAGGCATGCGTGAGGATTATATCGTGCTGGTCGGTGGCGCGCCGCTGAATGAGGAATTCTCGCGCGCCATCGGTGCGGACGCTTATTGCCGCGACGCCGCTGTCGCCGTGGAAACCGCAAAAGACCTCGTGGCCCGCAAGCACAACCAGATGAACGCGGGCTAGATAGGCTCACCGCTTCCCCCGTTCCAATGCCCCGGCTGCACGGCCGGGGCTTTTTGCTGTAGATCGGGGGTTCCCACCGTCTCTGAGCAAAGCCGAGGGTACACGCCGCACCGCAATCCTTGGCCAAACCCACGAATTCCGCATTCCCGTCGCAAAATTGCTGTTTTTCGCTGCAACGCTCCCTCAACCGATTTCATTCGTGAGGCGCGCTTGCAATATCCCCCTGTTCAGCCGATTGAACCCTTGGTGCGATGTTCAAGTTACATCACCATCCTGGCGCTGACCGCTCTTAACGTGGCGATTCTGGCGTTCAGCCGCGCGGAACTACTGACTTCAACCCTGCCGATGTTCGTTGCACAAGGCATCATTCTGCTGGTGATTTTCGTCACCATGCGCCGTTTGCTGAACAAAACCGCGCGGGCCGCTATATCACTTCTGCGCCTGCATTACGCGGTTGAGGGGCTGTTCTTTCTGCACATCGCATGGCTCAATCTACGATTACTGAACCACCTCTCCATGATGCTGCCATTCCCTTATGCGGACACCTTGTTGGCGGGATGGGACCAGGCGCTGCATCTGGATTGGCTGTCCTATTTCAACGCAGTCCTCTCGCTGCCGCAGGTGTTTCATGTCCTCGACGTGGCCTACACCTCGCTGACGTTGCTCAGCGTTGTGGTCTTGCTGCTGCTGGTTTCATGCGGCTACATCGCGCGCGCTCGGGAATTCATCGACACATTCTTTGTCACAGCAATGATCTGCATCCTCGTCGGTGCTGCGTTTCCGGCCAAAGCCGCTGTTCTGACGCTGATCCCTGATCTTTCGATCTTTGCACAAATGGGCTGGATTCCAGGTTCCTACCATATCGCCTATCTGGAGGAATTGCGCGATCCGTCCGCGCCTTTGGTTCTCAACCCCGCGAATTTGCCGGGGTTGGCGACCTTCCCGTCCTTTCACACCGCATCCGGCATCCTGATTATTTCGGCCTGCCGCAAGACATGGCTCAGCGCGCCTGCGTGGATCTATGCGACCGTGATGATCTCCGCGACGCCGGTGCTCGGCGGGCATTACATCGTTGACTTGATCGCGGGGGTGCTTGTTGCCGTACTGGTTGTCACACTCCTGCGCCGCGTCAATCGCGAGAGCGCCCCGACAGCGCAATTGCAACATGCCGTCGCCTGAAAGTTTGCGGCCAATGGCGCGGGCAAGCGACCTCAGTTGTCGATCTTGTCCTGCGTCTTCGTCGCAAAATCGCCCGCGTCATGGCGCTCATGCAGTTGAAATTCCAACTCGCCGCTCATCTTGTTGACCATTCGGCCCCGCTTGACTGCCGGTCGCGCATCAATCATTTCCGCCCATTTCATGACATTCTTGTAAGATGCCACGTCCAGAAACTCCGCCGCGCCATATTGGCGGCCCAGCACAAGCTGGCCATACCATGCCCAGATCGCGATATCCGCGATGGAATAGCTGTCACCCGCGATGTATGGCCGCGTCGACAGTTGCCTGTCCAGAACGTCCAGTTGCCGCTTGGTTTCCATCGCAAAACGGTTGATCGGATATTCAAACTTCTCCGGCGCATAGGCATAGAAGTGGCCGAAACCACCGCCAAGATAGGGCGCAGACCCCATCTGCCAGAACAGCCAGTTCAAACATTCCGCCCGGCCCGCCGGATCGGTCGGGATGAACGCACCGAATTTCTCGGCCAGATGCAGCAGGATGGAGCCGGATTCAAACACCCGGACCGGTGTATCGCCAGACCGGTCCATCAACGCCGGAATTTTGGAGTTGGGGTTGACCTCGACAAACCCAGACCCGAATTGATCGCCATCGCCGATCTTGATCAGCCAGGCATCATATTCTGCGCCCTTGTGGCCTGCCGCCAGCAACTCCTCCAGCAGCACCGTCACTTTCACCCCGTTCGGGGTCGCAAGCGAATATAGCTGGAACGGATGCTTGCCGACGGGCAGCGCCTTGTCATGCGTGGCCCCGGCAATGGGACGGTTGATGCTGGCGAACGTGCCACCGTTTTCCTGATCCCAGGTCCAGACCTTCGGGGGGGTATATTCAGCCATCACACGCTCCTGTCCTGACGCTTTGCGCATTGTAGACACCAGTTCCGCGTCGTGAACCAGCCCAAGATGACGCAAACCCCGATCAAGCCGCCGTGTTCGCGACTTGGCAATCGCTCGCGCAGCGCTTAGATTTGGATTGCCCTCAAGGGAGTTGCCATGCCCCTCCGCGTCATCATCTGGTTGATCCTGATTGCCATTGTCGCAGGTGCCGCGACGATCTTCGCCGCACAATTCGTCGGCATCTCGTTTGCCCTGCTCGGCCTGCTCGCCGCCGGTGCAGCACTTGCCTTGCGCCTGTGGATGATGCGACCATGACCCCCGATGACAGCACACTGACGACCGATGGCATGGCACCGACGGGCAAGGGCCGGGTGTTGCTGATTGCCTGCGGCGCTTTGGCGCATGAGATTCTGACGCTGAAAAAGCTGAACCAATGGGATCACCTCGACCTGCAATGCCTGCCTGCGAATCTGCACCTCTGGCCCGATCGGATTCCGCCTGCGGTGGAAAAAACCGTGCTGGAACGCCGCGCCGACTACGCGCGGATCTTTGTGGTCTATGCTGATTGCGGCACGGGCGGTCAATTGTTCGATATGTGCAATAAACTTGGCGTGGAGATGGTTTCAGGTCCGCATTGTTATTCGTTTTTTGAAGGGAATGATGCCTTTGCTGCCAAAGCAGATGTCGAATTCACCGCCTTCTACCTGACCGATTTTCTGGTGCGGCAGTTTGATGCCTTCGTCTGGAAGCCGATGGGCCTCGACCGGCATCCACAATTGCGCGACATGTATTTCGGGAATTACACCAAACTGGTCTATCAGGCGCAAACCAATGATCCGGCACTGGATGCCAAAGCCGAAGATTGCGCCAGACGGCTTGGCCTAGCGTATGAGCGGCGCTTTACCGGCTATGGCGACCTGACGCCTGCCTTGACCGCGCTGAAGCCTTAGCACCTTCCCCTCTGACGCCCCATGCAGTAGCGTGACCGCACCCTGACCGGAACTGCCATGCCCCTCGAAGCTGCCCTTACTGAACTGGCACATCGCCTTGGTTCCCGGTTCAGCCGGGAGGCAAGCATATTGGCGCAATATGGCCAGTCGGAAACCCATGTCACCGGTGGGTTGCCGGATGCTGTCGTCTATCCGCAAACCAGCGATGACGTGGCGATGATCGCCCGAATGTGCGCGAAAAATGGCGTGCCCATGGTGGGTTGGGGCGCTGGCACCTCGCTTGAAGGCCATGCCTTGGCGCTGAAAGGCGGCGTCACGGTTGATTTTTCGCAAATGAACCAGATGCTTGCAATCTATCCCGAGGATATGCTCTGCGTCGTGCAGCCCGGAATCACGCGTGAGCGTTTGAATGAGGAACTGCGCGCGACGGGTCTGTTTTTTCCCGTCGACCCCGGTGCCAACGCCACTTTGGGCGGCATGGCCGCGACCCGCGCCAGTGGTACAACCGCCGTCAGATATGGCACGATGCGCGACAATGTGCTGGGGCTTGAGGTGGTTCTCGCCGATGGTCGCATAATCCGCACCGGCACCTCCGCGCCGAAATCCTCGGCGGGTTATGATCTGACCGCACTTTTTGTCGGCTCCGAAGGCACTTTAGGGCTGATGACTGAACTCACCCTGCGCCTGCATGGCCAACCGGAGGCGGTTTCCGCCGCCGTTTGCGCTTTTGCGACAATCGCGGATGCGGTGGACTGCGTGATCGCCACGATCCAATCCGGTATCCCGATGGCGCGGATCGAGTTTCTGGATGAACCCACGGTCGCCGCCTGTAACGCCTGGGCGGCAATGGCGATGCCGGAGACGCCACATCTGATGGTGGAATTCCACGGCTCCCCCGCTGGTGTGCGAGAACAGACTGAGCGATTTGCCGACCTTGCGTCCGAAATGGGCAGCACCGGCTTTGAATGGGCCAAAGCGACCGAAGACCGTGCCAAACTGTGGAAAATGCGCCACGACGCCTATCCCGCGATTCTGGCGCTGCGACCGGGCGCAACGGCGCTTGTCACCGATGTATGCGTGCCGATTTCACGGCTGGCAGAGGCGGTGGAAGAAACCCGCGCCGATATCGCCGAAAGCCCGCTGATGGGGCCAATTCTGGGCCATGTCGGCGACGGAAATTTTCACGCTATCCTGTTGGTGGACAAGGATGATCCGGCAGAAATGGCGGTGGCGCGGCACCTGTCAAACCGAATGGTCGAACGCGCGCTGCATCTGGGCGGGACAATCAGTGGAGAGCATGGTATCGGCTGTGGCAAGCTGCGCTATATGGCCGCCGAACATGGTGCGGCATGGGAGGTCATGGCGCAGATCAAGCGGGTTCTGGACCCGGCAAACCTGCTGAATCCCGGCAAGATGGTGCGACAGACATGACCCCGACAACTGCCGAAGATTTCCCCCGCGCCTTTTCGCACCTGTGGAGCGCGCGCGACGCATCAGGCCTCGCCGCGTTGATGGTGGAAGATGCCGATTTCCTGAGCCTGACTGGCGGTTGCGCCGAAGGGCGCAAAGCAATCACCAGCCTTTTGCGCGATGAATTGGCGGGGGCATTCAACCAATCGCGCCTGGTCACTGGCAAGATCCGGTTGCGGGCCCTGGGTCCGGGGGCGGCGGTGCTGCATCAACGTTTTGTGCTGTCAGGTCTTGTGGATGCAAGTGGGCGCGATGCCGGTCGGGTTGGCGCAATCCTGATCGCGGTTCTGGTGGCAAAACCCGGCGGCTGGCAAGCGATCTCGTTGCAATTCTCGCCCGTAGAGGCGTAATTCCGGCCTCAAACCTGAAGCAAGGCCCGTGCGGCGTCGCGCGCGGCAGGTGTGATGGTATCCCCGGCCAGCATTCGCGCTATTTCCTCCACCCGTTCAGCAGG
>NZ_JAKDLJ010000250.1 GCF_030452865.1 Pseudorhodobacter sp. | reverse complement strand
GGCCCGCTGGATCCCGCCCGACATGCAGGAAGATGCCTCGATCAGCGGGCTGACGGTGGTGTCGCCGACCGAAGTACTGGCGACGCATTTGCTTGAAACGCTGAAGAACAATCTGGCGCAACTGCTGACATTGCGGTGCCTGCGCCGCCTGCTCGATGAGTTTGTCAATCTGTCCGACCCGGTTCGTGCCGCTGCCAACCGTCGGCTTTTGGATGAACTGGTCCCTGAAAAAGTGCCGGTCGATCTGCTTCTCGCGATCCTGCGCCTGCTGTTGGAAGAGCGCGTTTCGATCCGCAATCTCCCCTTGATCATGGAGGCAGTTGCGGAGGCGCGAAGCACGGGCGCACCGGAAATCATCTGTGAGCATGTGCGCCAGCGCCTCGGCTTTCAACTCGTCGCGGGTTTGCGGCGCGAGGACGGCACGATCCCACTGCTCCAGCTTGCGCCGGAATGGGAAAAGGCTTTTGCAACGCATCAGATTGACGGTGATAAGGGATTTCGCGATGTCGCATTGCCGCCGGATCAGTTCAGCCGTTTGGCCAATAATCTGGCGGAGAAGCTGAACAAAGCGGCGGAGAGCGGGGTGCAACCGGCGCTGGTCACCTCAACCCTGCGGCGCCGGTTTCTTCGGACGGTCCTGGCGGCCAAGGGGCTTTCAGCGCCGGTCCTGTCGTATGAGGAAATCGGGTTGGAGGCGCGGGCCGCGATGATCGGGCAGGTTCCGATTTGACGCCGCTTCTTTCCATCCTGACCAAACTGTCGGGCGAAAGCGAAGTCTGGATCTGGGCCGGGTTTCTGGTTTTCCTGCGGGTTGGCGCGGCAATGGCCCTGCTGCCCGCGTTCGGGGAACAGTCCGTCCCTCAGCGCGTCCGATTGAGTCTGGCACTTTGTTTCGCATTGATCGTTCTGCCCGCCGTTTCGGATCAGGTAACGCCCCTCGCGGGCAATCTGGTCCTGCCGATTACAACCGAAGTCACGGCTGGCTTGTTGCTGGGCATCGGGTTGAGAATGTTCATTTTTGCGCTACAGATCGCAGGGACGATGGCCGCGCAATCCACCTCGCTCGCGCAACTGTTTGCAGGTCAGGGGGCAGAGCCGCAACCGGCGATGTCAAACCTTTTTGTCATGGCCGCCCTTGCGCTTGCTGTCATGGACGGGTTCCACATTCGCGTCGTCGAACTGTTTATTCTGTCCTATGATGTTTTGCCGCCCGGCCAATTGCTTCCAGGCGATGCGGTCGCAACCTGGGGTGTCGCGCAAACCACCCGTGCGTTTACGCTGGCGTTCTCGCTTGCTGCGCCCTTTATTGCCGCCTCTGTCATCTACAACCTCGCGCTTGGTGTCATAAACCGGGCTATGCCACAATTGATGGTCGTATTTGTTGGGGCACCGGCGCTTACCTTGGGTGGCCTCGTGCTCCTGGCGCTTGCAACACCGCTACTGCTCGACGTCTGGATGCAGGCGCTCAGCAGCTTTATCGCCAGCCCCTTCAGGATATCACCATGAGCGAGGACGAACCCTCCTCCGAGAAGGAGCATGAGCCATCCCAGAAGAAGCTGGACGATGCGCGCAAAAAGGGAGAATTTCCCCGCTCGGCCGATTTGATCACAGCGGCATCCTATGCCGGTTTTCTGCTTGCCGCGGTCGCCGTCGGTGCGCAGTCGATGATCAACGCCGGGGGCATTCTGACGACAATCTTGGCGCGGGCCGACAAAATCGGTCCGACAATGCCTTTTGGCGCCGGAATTGGCCTTGCATTCGCAACAGCCGTATCACCTTTTTTCCTGCTGCCGATGATTGCCGCGGCGTTGATGGTGGTGGCGCAGCGCGCCATGGTTTTCTCGGCCACCAAGCTCGCCCCCAAACTCAACCGGATTTCACCCATCTCGGGCGCAAAGAACAAGTTTGGCCGCAAGGGACTGTTCGAATTCTTCAAGAGCTTTCTGAAACTCACCGTCATTTCAACGCTGCTTTTTGGTTTTCTATCCTACCGAGCCGAAGATTTCCTGCGCATGGTCTATCTCTCGCCCGCGCCCGCAACGGGCTTGTTGATGCGGCATATCGTCAGTTTTCTCACCCTGATCGTATTGGTCGCGCTGAGCATCGGCATCCTCGACTATTTTTGGCAACGGGCAGAGCATTTGCGCTCCAACCGTATGTCTCGCAAGGAAATGATGGACGAACACAAGGACTCAGACGGTGACCCGCATATGAAGGCCAGCAGACGGCAGCGGGCGCAGGAAATTGCCAGCAACCGAATGCTTTCCGATGTGGCGAAAGCAGATGTGGTGATCGTCAACCCGACCCATTTTGCGGTGGCCTTGCAATGGGATCGGTCAACCGGGCGCGCACCGATCTGCATTGCCAAGGGTACGGATGAAATCGCCTCACGAATCAGGGAGCGCGCTGCCGTGGCCGGGGTTCCGCTTCACTCCGACCCGCCGACAGCACGTCTTTTGCATGCCAGCCTGGAGGTCGGACAGGAGATCCATCCAGACCACTACCGCGCTGTGGCAGCGTCAATCCGGTTTGCGGAGATGATGCGAAAAAGGATGCCGAGATGAGCCGTTCAGAAAATGTCTAAAATATCACAGCATATGAGACTTCAAAAACTTGCACAGATGGCGTTGGATCAGGACCTGGCGGTTTTACGAGCCGCCGCAACCGCGCGTGACGCAAGTTTGCAACATCTGAAAGAACTGGCGCCTTCAGCCGCATCGGACCTTTCGCCGCTGCAACAGGCGCAAACGCTGTTGCGCTATGAGACCTGGGCAGACACCCGGCGAGCGGAGATCAATATGATTCTCGCACGCCAAACCGCAGAGTGGTTGGCACAGCGCGAGACAGCAAAAAAGGCGTTTGGCAAAACAGAGGCATTGCGCCTGCTGCAGGGGAAGATCATGCGTTGACCAGCATCCCAGGCCAATGGCAATGTTCGGGTCACCGGCGACGCCAAAACGGATGACATTCAGTGCCCATCCAGGCAAATCCTAGGGGTTCGCCGTGACCCTAAGACTGATCAACTCAGCTATCCTGACGTGAAATATCCGAGATCAGTACGTCTTTGACCAATTCGCCCAAGGTCTTTTTCGCAACTTCCAGCAATGCTTCGCGCAATGTGATCAGATTTTCACCACCTGTGAACACCCCCTCGAAACCACCTGCGTTTGCGTGGTCGAACAAGACCTGCAACATCGCATCGCGCAGTTTGGGTTCACGGTCATAAACGGCTTCTGTGCTGGCGAGCGTAACCTCAAGGCTCAGCGACAGGATAACCATCGACGAAACGCGGCCTTCCTTCAGCACCGGGACCACGAACTGATTGTTCAATTTGACAAATTCTGTGGTCACGGCGGCATGCGACATCGCTGCGGTTTCATCTGCGGCCCCCTCGGAAGGGCGCATGGCAAATCCGGCAGCGATTCCGGCACCCGCACCGACCAGGATGAGAATAACGGGGATGATTTTGGCTATCATTGCGATCAGAACGGCAAGACGGTGTCAGCAATCTGCTGACCATAGGCTGGTTGCTGGACATCCGTGATCTGACCCCGACCGCCGTAGGCAATACGAGCGCCTGCTATCCGGTCATAGGTAATCTCATTCTGCCGGGAAATATCGGCGGGGCGCACGTATCCTGTCACAATCAACTCCCTCAATTCAAAATTCACCCGAACCTCCTGTTGGCCCTCGATCCGAAGGACACCGTTCGGCAATTGCTCCACCACTGTTGCCGCAACCCGCAGGGTCAGTTTCTCGTTGCGCTGCACCGACCCCTGGCCGGCAAATTTCGAATCCGATGAGATCGCAACTGCCTCCGCCATGCTCGCCCCGACCGGCAGCTTTTCATCAAGCCGTTGCGGAATGCCAAAGAGTGATGGCACTCCCATCTGCTTTGAGCCTGATCTGCTGCGCCCGGTGGAATTCGAAATCTCCGCCTTGTCATCAATCTGGATCACAACTGTCAAGATATCGCCTCTTTTCCCCGCGCGCCTGTCACCGAAAAGCGAGCCGCTTTGGGCCGACCAAAGCGATGACGCCTCGGTAGGCCCATCGGGTTCCGCAAATTCAGGCATCGGCGTCGAATACATCGCGTGATGCTGATAACTCCCCTCCACCGGCGAGAACGCCGGGGCCTTGCCGGTTTCGGCAAGTTTGGAACAGGCTGGCAAAACGAGCAGCCCAAGCAAAAGAAATTTCATCGAAGTGTCCTTCAAGGGTTCGGTCCGACATTGACGCCGCCATCGGCAGTCACCCGCCCCATGACAACGCTACGGGAGGACAGGTTCATCACCCGGATTGCATCGCCGATTCCACCGCGCGCCAAGGCACGCCCGTCGGTTGCAATCGCCAGCGTGCCTGCCGCGTAGCGCAATGCAACAATCTGGTTACGGTCGATCAGCGCTGGTGGGCCAATATCACCCGCGCGAATTGCACGACCGGGATAAAGCGTTACCCGAGCCTCCTGCCCAACCACAGCTAAAACATCCGCCATTGCGCCAGGAATATCGGCCTCCACCACCGCGACATCGCTCGCGACAAGCACCGATTGCGCCCGGATAACGCGCGTTGCGACCACGCTCTCGGCATTGACCGGAACCGTGACGATGCAAAGCATAACAGCCAACCGCAGCATCAGCGCAACTGCGTGGCTGCGGATAACATCTGATCCGCAGCCGTGATGACCTTGGCGTTCAGCTCATACCCGCGCTGCGCCTTGATCAGTTCCGTCACCTCCCGCACCGCATCGACGGAGCTTTCCTCCAGATACCCCTGACGCAAACTGCCCAAACCATCCTGCCCGGCGGTGCCTTGCTGGGGTGGGCCGGAGGCTGCGGTTTCCAGAAAGAGGTTGGAACCGATCGCCTCCAAGCCCTTGTCATTCGTAAACCCGGTCAACGATAATTGCCCCATAAGTTGCGGCTGCACCTGACCGGCAAAATAGGCATAAACCTCACCCTCGGCATTGATCGCCACACTGCGCGCATCGGCTGGAATGGTGATGCCGGGGTTCACCTGAAACCCCTCGGAATTCACGATCAAACCATCGCCGGTCCGTTTCAGGCCACCATCGCGGGTGTAGGCGGTTTCCCCCGAAGGCAGTGTGACCTCCAGATAGCCTTTGCCCTCAATCGCGACATCAAGATCGCCGCCCGTCGCGGAGAGCGATCCCTGAGCGAGGATCACCGAGACCGAAGCCGCCCGCACCCCAAGACCAAGTTGCACACCCGTGGGCAACATCGCCCCATCCTGCGCCGAAATCGTTCCGGGCCGTGCAAGCTGTTGATAATGCAGGTCCGTAAATTCTGCGCGCCGCGCATTATAGCCTGTCGTCGACATGTTTGCG
>NZ_JAKDLJ010000249.1 GCF_030452865.1 Pseudorhodobacter sp. | reverse complement strand
CCGTGTGCAGCAGACCCAAGCCGAGGCGATCAACGTGGCTGGTGCAATTTGCGCCAAGGCGATCATGGCCGACAATCTGGTGTTCACCTTTGGCACCGGTCACGGCTCTTTCGCCGCGATGGAGATGTTTCCGCGCACTGGCACCGTCACCGGGTTCCGGCCGATCGTTGAAAGCTCGATGATTTCGTTTCATCGGGTTCTGGGCGATGGCGGCGCACGGCAGTATCGCTTTATCCACGGGCAGGAAGGTTACGGCGATGCGATCTTTGCCGCGCATGAAACCCGCGCTGGCGATGCCATGCTGATCTTTTCCCATTCCGGCCTGAACGCTGTGACGCTGGATATTGCAGTGGCCGCGCAGAAGAAGGGGATGAAGCTGATCGGGGTGACTTCGGTGCCGCATTCTTCGGTCACGCCGTCGCGGCATAGCTGTGGCAAGCGGTTGTTTGAGCTGGCCGATGTGGTGATTGATACTGGTGTGCCGGTGGGCGATGCCGCGATCCAGATTGAAGGGGTGAAGGGGAAGGTCGGTGCCACCTCCACCTCCATCGCGGTTGCAATTGGTCATGCCATCAACGCGGTAACGGCGGAGATTATCGCAGCGGCGGGCCGCGACCCCTATATCATGGTCAGCCCGAACACGGTCGATAAAGCCGCCGCAACGGTGCAGAACGACAAGAACTATGCCGAGTTGTGGCGTCGGCTGAGGGCGCGGTGATGGAGCGCGGATTCTTCATCAATGGCGCATGGCACAACCCGGTGCAGGCAGAGCGGTTTGACCTGATCAACCCGGCAACCGGGGAAAAGATCGGCTCCACCCTGCTGGCCAGCCGCGACGATATTGACATGGCGGTGAAGGCGGCTGAGGTGGCTGCGGCCGGTTTCGCCGCGATGCCTGCCGCAGATCGCGCGGCGATCCTGACCCGCGCCGCCGATCTGATCATCGCCCGCAGCGATGAAATGGCGCGGCTTTTGACGCGAGAGCAGGGCAAACCCGTCTCCGACAATCTTAAGGAAATCCTGTTCGGGGCGGATGTGTTGCGCTATTATGCCGCCGAGGCGACGCGGGTGTTCGGCACGTTGCGCCCGGCGTCCAGCCCGCAAATCCGCAATCTGGTGACCTGGCATCCCATCGGCGTTTGTGCCGGAATTGTGCCGTGGAACTATCCGATTGACCTTTATGCATGGAAAATTGGCCCCGCATTGGCGGCGGGGTGCCCCATCGTCGTGAAGTCCCCGCATGAAACCCCGCTTGCCATCGCGATGATGGTGGATTGCCTGCATGAGGCGGGCACGCCGCCCGGAGTGATCGCCGACCTGCCGGGTCTTGGCCCGGTCGCGGGTGCGGCGTTGGCCGAACATCCGCGCGTCCGGTTGATTTCGGCGACCGCTTCGGTGCCTGCGGGACAGGCGATCATGCGCGCGGCGGCGGGCAATCTGAAACGACTGTCGCTGGAACTGGGCGGCCATGCGCCGTTTATCGTGCTGCCCGGTGCGAATGTGGCAGAGGCGGCAAAAGCCGCACATCGGCGCGCGTTTTCCAACATGGGGCAGATTTGCATTACGGTGAATCGTGTTCTGGTCCACAACTCCCTGAAAGTTGAGTTTGCGGCTACGTTGGCGCAACTGGCCGAAGAAACCGTTGTTGGTAACGGGATGGACCCGGCAATCGGCTATGGCCCGGTGCAGAACGCATCAGTCATCACGCGGACCGAGGCGCATATTGCGGATGCCGTGGCAAAAGGTGGCCGCGTGCTGGCCGGGGGCAAACGCGCCATTGGGGGCGATCTGGATCGCGGGCTTTATTTCCGCCCGACGGTGATCGACGCGCCGCTGAACTCGCTTCCGATGAACGAAGAAAGTTTTGGCCCCTTGGCCGCAATGACCGGGTTTGAAACGATGGAGGAAATGTTTGCCATCGCGAATGGCCTTGAATACGGGTTGGCCGCCTATGTTTACGGTGAACTGGAACAGGCTTGGGGCGTGGCGGAAAAGTTGGAATTTGGTGCGGTTGGCGTGAATGTGAATGACACCAGCGAACTTCAGGCTCCGTTCGGCGGTTGGAAAATGTCAGGCTTTGGCCGCGAACTCGGGCCGGAAGGATTGATGACCTTTCTGGAACAAAAGCACATCAAACTGCGGCTTCGTCCGCTTTGACATCGTTGCGCCAAGCCCGTTTTCGACGGCGAAAGGGCTTGGCGCAATGCGCAAAAATTGGCTAATCTGCGCAGATGAAACGGCCACCCACCCCGAAATTTGAAAACGACAGCGACCTGACAGAGGACCCTTTCGCCCCTGCGCAGGCGGAGGATGAAGACCTGTGGTTTCTGCCCGGCCCAGTGGACGATGCAGAGCGCGACCCCTTCGCACCCCCCTTGCCACGCGGGGAAGGGCGTTTGCTCTATGATGTTGATGCCTGGGTTTCAGCAGAAGCCACACTGGCGCAACCCCTGGCAGAGCTTGCCTTTCTCGCCGGGCGTCTGGTGGAACGCCTGCGCCGCGCGCCGGGGATGGTGGACCGGCTGGCGATGGGCGAAGCGGTGGAGCTTTCATGGCTGGCGGGGGATCGCGTCAGCGCCGACAGTCTGGCGCTGTGGCACCATCTGTGCATCGGCAGCGCGCGCGAAGATGCACAGGCCTTGGGCCGCGCCGATTGGGCCTTGCGACGTTTGATTGCCGGTCCCGGCCCGTTGGAAGATTTGCGCACCTTTCTGGGTCGGCACAACCCGGCAGAGGGGGAGGCGGGAAGCCCGCTGTCGCATCGCATCGCGGATTGGCAGGATGCGATGGCTGAGGTCAGAGGATTGCATCCGATCACGCAAGCCGCATTCGGTTTTTCGCTTTGGCCGCTGGCGGAACCGTCGCAAGGCTCCGCGCTGGAAGATCACGCCCCGGCGCAACTGCTCGAATCGGCGGTCGCCGCGACAAGGATTGCAGCGCTGATCGGCGGGCAAGGCATGCGCTTCTTGCCGCTGGCCCTTGACGGTGGTTCGGCGCTGCGGCTTGGGGGACCGGTGCAGGCGCGGCTGTCACGCTGGATCCTCGGGGCCGATCAGGCGGCGCGCAAAGCCTTGGTGCAACTTGATCAGGTGGAGGATTGGGTGGTCCGGGCCGAGGCAGCGACCGCCACAATGTCGGGCCGCACGCGACAACATTTGATCGCAGCACTTCTGGCCAATCCGGTGCTGTCCGCGCCGATGGCGGAGGCGCTGACAAAATCCAGCCGCGCCGCCGTGCAAAGGAATATGACGCGGTTTGAAGACCTGGGCCTGATCCGGGAAATTACCGGACAAGGGCGCTTTCGGTTCTGGGCGGTGAACTGATCGGTCAACCTTGATTGGCCAAGGATGCGAGGATCGGACAATCGGGGCGATCATCACCGGCGCAACTCCGGATCAGATCGGTCAGGGTCTGCTGCATTTCGCGCAAATCCGCGATTTTCTGTTCGATCTGGTCCAGATGTTCCTGCGCGATGGCTTTCACATCGGCACTGCTGCGCGCCCGATTTTCGTATAGCTGCAACAGGGTGCGGCAATCTTCCACCCGAAAACCAAGCGCGCGGGCGCGGGCGAGAAAGGCGAGTTTGTGCAAGTCTTGTGGGCGAAAGGCGCGGTAGCCGTTGGCATCGCGCAAGGGTTTGATCAGGCCGATATCCTCATAATAGCGGATGGTTTTGGCGGGCAGGCCGGAGCGGGTGGCGATCTCTCCGATATTCATGTTGCCGCTCCGGTGATCTGTGGAGCAGCCCCGGTCACCTTGTTGGTGACCGGGGAAAGTGCTGGCGCGACGCGCCGCAGCCGCAACGCATTGGTCACGACAAAGACCGAACTCAGCGCCATCGCCCCGGCAGCGAGCATCGGCGACAACAGCATGCCGGTGAACGGATACAGCACCCCCGCCGCCACCGGGATCAACGCAGCATTGTAGCCAAAGGCCCAGAACAGATTCTGGCGGATGTTGCGCATCGTCGCATGGCTGATCGCGAGGGCGTTGACCACGCCCGTCAACTCCCCCGACATCAGCACCACATCGGCGGCTTCAATTGCAACATCGGTGCCGGTGCCGACGGCAAGCCCGATGTCGGCGGCGGCGAGGGCAGGCGCATCATTGATGCCATCGCCGACAAAAGCCACCGCACCGAATTTTCCCCGCAGCTTCGCGATGGCCGCTACTTTGCCATCAGGCATGACTTCGGCCACCACCTCATCAATGCCAAGCCGCCCGGCGATGATCTTTGCCGTGGCCTTGTTGTCACCGGTAATCATCGCGACTTTCAGCCCTTGCGCATGCAACGCACGGATCGCCTCCGGTGTGCTGGGCTTGATCGGGTCTGACACGCCAAGCGCCGCGACAATCTGGCCATCGATCGCCGCATAAAGCGGCGTTTCCCCGGCGCTGGCGATATCCCGGCCCGCCTGTTCCAGCTTGCCAAGGGCGACACCTTCGCGCTTCATCAACCGATCCGCGCCGATCAACACGGTTTGGCCCGCAACCGTGGCGCGCGCGCCCATGCCGGTCACGGTGTCAAACCCGGTCACTTGCGGCAGGTCCATGCCTTTGGCAGCGCGGGTAATGGCCTGCGCGATCGGGTGTTCGGACTGCGCCTCCACTGCGGCCAGGATCGGCAGCAAGGTGGCGCGCGATTGATCCGGGGCAAGGGTAAAAGAGGTCAGTTCCGGTTTGCCCATCGTCAAGGTGCCGGTCTTGTCGAGTGCGATAACCTTCGCTTCCTGCAAGCCTTGCAACGCATCGCCTTTGCGAAACAGCACGCCCAGTTCCGCCGCGCGCCCGGTGCCGACCATGATCGAGGTCGGCGTCGCAAGCCCCATCGCGCAGGGGCAGGCGATGATCAGCACCGAGACGCCAGATACCAGTGCCAGCGCAAGCGCGGGGGAAGGACCGACGATCAGCCAGACCACCACCGTCAGCACGGCCAAACCCATGACCGCCGGCACAAAAACCCCCGCAATCCGGTCAACGAGGGTCTGGATCGGGAGTTTGGCGCCTTGGGCATCCTGCACCATCCGGATGATCTGCGACAACATCGTGTCCGCGCCCACGGCCGTTGCGCGATAGGTCAGAGCGCCGGTGCTGTTCACCGTGCCGCCGACAACCGTTTCCCCGGCGGTTTTCGCAACCGGCGTCGGTTCGCCCGTGATCATGCTTTCGTCAACGTAGGATTGACCGGACAATACCTCACCATCCACCGCAACCCGCGCGCCCGGACGCAGATGCAGTACATCGCCCGTCACCACCTGCGCCAACGGCAGTTCAACCACCTCATCGCCGCGTTCGACCAGTGCCAGCACCGGTTGCAAATCAACCAGCCTGCGGATGGCCGCACCGG
>NZ_JAKDLJ010000248.1 GCF_030452865.1 Pseudorhodobacter sp. | reverse complement strand
TATCACCCCCGGACCCCCGTGGGATATTTTTGAACAGATGAAAGGGAGCAAGGATGCCGCCGCTCAATATCAAGCAAGGTGCGACAAGTCATTCGGCCTATGAGCTGCGTGACCCCTACGGCGAGGCGATCGAGCAGCACACCCTGGCGGTCGTCGTTGACAACGAAAGCGGTGTTCTGGCGCGGGTGATCGGGTTGTTTTCGGGTCGCGGTTACAACATCGACAGTCTGACGGTCGCCGAGTTCGACCATGAGGGCCATCGTTCGCGGATCACGATTGTCACGCGGGGAACGCCGCAGGTGATCGAGCAGATCAAGGCGCAGCTTTCGCGCATCGTGCCGGTGCATGAGGTGCATGACCTGACCGTGGAAGGTCCGAGTGTGCAGCGCGAACTGGCCTTGTTCAAGGTCACCGGCAAGGGCGATGCCCGCATTGAGGCATTGCGTCTGGCGGAGATTTTCCGTGCGAATGTGGTTGACAGTACGCTGGAGAGTTTCGTGTTCGAGATGACCGGCACGCCGGAAAAGATTGACGCTTTCGCGGATCTGATGCGCCCCTTGGGGTTGCGGGAGATTGCGCGAACCGGGATCGCGGCGCTGTCGCGTGGGGCCTGATGCCTTTGGTCTTGCGGTTTTCGCAACGGCCGTCTTGCGGTTCCCGCCGACTTATCTGCCCTCAAAACGCGCCGGGCGTTTTTCCATGAAGGCGAGGACGCCTTCCTTGAAGTCATGGGTTTGACCGCAGGTGCCTTGCAGCTTTGCCTCCAGCAATAATTGGTCATCAAGGCTGTTGCCATGGCTTGATCGGATTGCGGTTTTGACGGCACGATAGGCAGCTGTGGGGCCAGCCGCGAGATGGGCGGCGCGGGCTTTCCAATGGGCCGCGAAATCCACATCGGCGATGGATTCGTAGATCATGCCCCAGCTTGCTGCCTGATCGGCGCTGATCTTGTCCGCGAAGAGTGCGGCCCCCATGGCACGGGCCGCACCGATCTGGCGCGGCAGCCAATAGGTGCCGCCCGCGTCCGGTATCAACCCGATGCGGGTGAAAGCCTGAATGAAGCTTGCCGATTGCGCCGCGATCACGACATCAGCGGCGAGCGCGAGATTGGCCCCTGCACCCGCGGCAGCGCCATTGACCGCCGAGATCGTCGGGATCGGGCAATCATAGATTGCGCGCAGCAGCGGTTCATATTCATCGCGCAGCGTGCGCTCCAAATCAATATCGGTGGCATTGGCGCGATCCCCAAGATCTTGACCGGAACAAAACGCGCGCCCTGCCCCGGTCAGCACCAGCACACGCGCCGTTTTTTCCGCAGCCTTGACCGCATGCAGTAACTCTGCCCGCATCCGGGTGGTCAGCGCGTTCATCACCGTGGGCCGGTTGAGGGTAATCAGGCCAAGCCCGGCGGTTTCCGAATAGATGATGGTGTCATAATACATCTGGCAAACCCTTTTACGTTGCACCCCACCATAGCGGGTGAGGCGCTTTGCGAAAGCCAGAACACTGCGTCACTCCGACAGGATTTCCGCAAGCCGCTTTTCTTCCTCCGCCGTCAAAGGCGCCGCTGGCTCCGCCCCTTTGCGGCGTCGCAGATAGGCGAACGCCCCGGCACCGCCGATCAGCAGCATCAGCGGCCCGGCAATCCAGAGCACCAAATTCGCGCCTTTGGTGGTCGGGTTCAGCAGCACATATTCGCCGTAGCGGTCAACGATGAAGGTAACGGCCTGCGCGTCGGTATCGCCCGCCACCAGCCGTTCGCGCAGCAAAAGGCGCAAGTCGCGGGCCAGATCGGCATCGCTGTCGTCGATGTTTTCGTTGCGGCAGACAAGGCAGCGCAGATCTTGCGACAGCGCACGGGCGCGCGCCTCCAGCACCGGGTCGGACAGGATCTCATCGGGTTGAACCGCAAGCGCCGGGCTTGCAAGCAGAGCCAGCGCCAACGTGGTTGCGCGGATCAGCGGCACACACTTTCGGCAGGCACGGCTACTTTCGGCCCCTGCGCCCGTGCGCCTGCACCGACGGGGTAGGGGCGGTCGGCGAGGCTGAACATGCCGCCGATGGCCATCAACAGTGCGCCGCCCCAGATCCAGTTGGCGAAGGGCTTGTAATAACTGCGCACCGCCCAGGAGCCATCGTCCTGCGGATCGCCAATGACCAGATAGATGTCGCGGGTGAAACCGTAGTCGATCCCGGCCTCCGTCGTCGGCATCCCCGCCACCGGATAGTCTCGCTTTTCCGGGTGGACGGTGGCGACGTGCGCGCCGTTGCGGCTGACGTCCATTGTTGCCATTGTGGTGTAATAGTTCGGGCCGGTGCCTTTTTCGACATCCGACAGGGTGACGGTGTAGCCGTGCAGATCGAAGCTGTCACCGACATGCATGGTGCGGATATCCTCCACCTGCCAGGCGGTCATCGCGGCGACGGCAAAGATGGTGACGCCAAGGCCGGTATGGGCGGTGGTCTTGCCCCAATCCGCACTCGGCAGGCGCAAGATGCGGCGCAGGCGTTCGAGGATTGCCCCGTGGCCGCTGCGCATCCAGAGGTCTTTGGCGGAACCGAACACCACCCAGGCGCCGAGCATCAGGCCGATCGGCCCCACTGCGGATTGCCCGGTCTGGACCGCATAGGCGAGCAAGCCAAGTGACGCCGCCAGAACCGCGACACCCCAAAGCCTGCGCATTGCGCGGCCAAGCTGTGCCCGTTTCCACGGCAGCGTTGCGCCTACTGGCAGAACCAGCGCGAGGCCGATCATGAACGGCGTGAAGGCCGCGTTGAAGAAGGGCGCACCGACGCTCAACTTGCGGTCCCACAAAAGGTCAGCGACCAGCGGCCAGATGGTGCCGACGAACACCACGAAACAGGCAACGGCCAGCAGCAGGTTATTGATTACAAGCGCGGATTCGCGGCTGACCGGGGCGAACAGGCCCTTCGCCTCCATCCGGCCCGCACGAAAAGCAAACAGGGTCAGCGCACCGCCCATGAAAAACGCAAGGATCATCAGGATGAACACGCCCCGCGCCGGATCATTGGCAAAGGCATGGACCGAGGTGATGACGCCAGAGCGGACGATGAAGGTGCCGATCAGCGAGAAACCGAAGGCAAGAATGGCAAGCAGGATCGTCCAGGCCTTCAACGCTTCGCGCTTTTCAACCACGATGGCGGAATGCAGCAAGGCCGCACCGATCAGCCAGGGCATGAACGAGGCGTTTTCGACCGGATCCCAGAACCAGAAGCCGCCCCAGCCAAGTTCGTAATAGGCCCACCAAGAGCCCAAAGCGATGCCGATGGTCAGGAATATCCATGCCGCCAGCGTCCAGGGCCGCACCCAACGGCCCCAAGCCGCATCAACCCGGCCTTCGATCAGGGCTGCCACGGCGAAGGAAAACGACACCGAGAGCCCGACATAGCCGAGATAGAGGAACGGTGGATGGAAGGCGAGGCCGGGGTCTTGCAGCAAGGGGTTCAGATCCTCGCCGTTGAAGGGCGGTTGCGCCATACGCAAAAACGGGTTGGAGGTCAGCAACATGAAGGCCATGAAGGCAACGCCGATGCTGCCCTGCACCGCCAGAACCCGCGCCCGCAAGGTTTGCGGCAGGTTGCCGCCGAACCACGCGACTGCGGCACCGAAAGCCGCAAGGATCAGCACCCAGAGCAGCAGGGAACCTTCATGATTGCCCCAGACACCCGCGAATTTGTAAAGCAGCGGTTTCAGGGTGTGGGAGTTTTTGACCACCAAAGCCACTGAGAAATCGGAGGTGACAAAGGCATAGGTCAGCGCGGCAAAGCTCGACAGGACCAAAAGCAACTGCACCCCTGCGGCGGAATCACCGAGCGCCATCCAGCCGCTCCACCGCTTCTGCGCGCCGATCAGCGGCATCACGGTTTGCAGAAGTGCCACGAAAAACGCAAGTATGAGGGCGAAATGGCCAAACTCGACGATCATGGTGGCTCCGTTCTTGCTGGTCGGGATCAATTGCGAAGCAGCAGGTTACGCCGATTTCGCGGCCGCGCCAATGGGGTTGCGCCAAGCCGTCGCAGCCATGTGAAATCCGGGGCGGGACCCGAGCCTGAAAGACAAGAGGTTTTGCTTTCCCGTGCCATGGTGTTAGGTCGTACCCATGAGCCGGGCACACCAAACGACGCAGCGCGGTGATGCCACGAATTGATCGAGGGGAAAATGAGATGGGCAAGAAGTGTATTCTGATTGGCGCACCGATTGATTGCGGCCAGCGCAGGCCGGGGTGCCTGATGGGCCCGGCGGCGTACCGGGTTGCGGGTATCGCGCAAACGTTGCGGGAATTGGGCCATGCGGTTGAAGACCGCGGCGATGTTGCGATGACCCCGGATGCGGGCGCGCGATGTGACAATCCGGCAGTGCATTCGCTGGCCGAATGTGTCGGCTGGTCGCAAGCCTTGAACGGTGCAACCGACCAGGCGCTGGACACCGGGTTCCCGATCATCATGGGCGGCGATCATTCCCTGGCGCTTGGGTCGGTCGCGGGTGCGGCGGCTCATGCCAAGGCCAAGGGCAAGCCCTTGTTTTTGCTGTGGCTCGATGCCCATTCCGATTTTCACACGCCTTTGACAACGACCAGTGGCAATCTGCACGGGACACCGGTGGCCTATATCGCGGGGCGCGACGGGTTTGATGCCTTCGGTCCCTTCCCGCATGTAATCCCGCCGGAAAATATCTGCCTGTTCGGAATCCGCTCCGTCGATCCGGCTGAACATGCGGCTTTGTTGAACCATGATCTGGAAATCAATGACATGCGGGTGCTCGATGAGCATGGCATCGTCAAGCCCCTGCGCGATTTCCTCGACAAAGTGGTGGCGGCGGGGGGGATGCTGCATGTTTCGCTCGATGTCGATTTCCTTGATCCGTCGATTGCGCCGGCGGTCGGCACTACGGTTCCCGGCGGCACCACAATCCGAGAGGCGCATCTGGTGATGGAATTGCTGCATGAAAGCGGGTTGGTGACATCGCTCGATCTGGTGGAGCTGAACCCGTTTCTGGATGAGCGTGGGCGAACGGCGCGGCTGATGGTGGATTTGGTGGCGAGCTTGATGGGGCGCAAGGTGTTTGACCGCCCGACGCGGAGTTTTGGCTGATCGTGGGGAATTTTCTGCGAAAATTCAGGGGGCGCTCGCGCCCCCTCGGTGCTGTGCACCTCACCCCCTGAGGATATTTTTGGCAGAGAAGACGGAACAAGGAGGTTCGGCATTGGCCGTTTTGCCGCATTTTTGCAGAAGTGATGGGGAGATATTTTTCGGCTTGCCCGCCGCGTGCCGATTTGGCGGGCATGGTGGCATTGCACCCGATATCCGCGATGGTCTATAGTCGCGGCAACCAGATGTTGTTCCCG
>NZ_JAKDLJ010000247.1 GCF_030452865.1 Pseudorhodobacter sp. | reverse complement strand
CTCCCCCTCCGCCGCGACCACGGGGCCATTGTGCTTGGCGATGCCTTCAAGTGATTCCCACGTCAGGTTCAACCCGTCAAAATCGGCGTAATGGCGTTCAAGCTGTGTCACGATGCGCAAGGCTTGGGCGTTGTGGTCAAAGCCGCCATACGGGGCCATCAGTTCGGCCAGCGCATCCTCTCCCGTATGACCAAACGGCGTGTGACCAAGATCATGCGCCAGCGCCACCGCTTCGGCGAGATCGGTATTCAGGCCCAACACGCCGGAAATCGTGCGCGCCACCTGTGCCACCTCGATCGAATGGGTCAGGCGGGTTCGGTAATAATCGCCCTCATGTTCAACAAACACCTGGGTTTTATGCTTCAACCGCCTGAAGGCAGATGAATGGATGATCCGGTCGCGGTCACGCTGGAAGGATGACCGGAACGAGGACATGCGCTCTGCATGAAGCCGTCCGCGCGTTTCTTCCGGTTGGCAGGCATAGGGGGCAAGCATCATCATCGACCTTCGGATACAGCAGGAACAGTGGCTATCATCTTCATCTATAAGCGATTCTGTAACAAAAGGCACCCTTTCCGCATCTGCCTTGCCGCAAGCTGGCATGACGCCTATATTCAGGGGGAAACGTAGCCCATAGGCCCATATCATGTCGCTCACCCTGCCCCCCCGCGTTACCGACCGCGCCTTCGCCCGTCTGGCCGAGATTGCCGAAGATACGGGAGAGGTGAAAGCCCTGCGGGTCGCGGTCGAAGGGGGAGGCTGCTCCGGCTTTCAATACGATATCCGGCTGGATGAGCCTGCAAGCGACGACACAGTGCTGGAAAAAGACGGGATGAAAGTGCTGATCGACGCGGTGTCCTTGCCGTTTCTGGCCAACGCCGTGATTGATTTCAGCGAAGAATTGATCGGCGCGCGGTTTGTGATCGAGAACCCGAATGCCAGCAGTTCCTGCGGCTGTGGCACTTCGTTCTCGATGTAAGTTTCCTTTCCTTTGCACTTGTCCTAGGCTGCCCCAAACCAAAGGGGCCACCGGATGAAACTCGCGACATTCAACATCAACGGAATCAAAGCCCGGATCGAGGCGTTACCGCGTTGGCTGGAAGCAGCCAAGCCCGATGCGGTCGCCTTGCAGGAAATCAAGTCCGTGGATGAGAATTTCCCGAGGGCGCTGTTTGAGGATATGGGTTACCACGTTGAAACTCATGGACAAAAGGGTTTCAACGGTGTCGCGATCCTGTCGCGTCTGCCGCTGGAGGATATCACACGCGGACTGCCGGGGGATGACAGTGACGAACAGGCCCGATGGATTGAGGCGACGGTGATGGGCGATCGTGCGGTGCGGCTTTGCGGGCTTTACCTGCCCAATGGCAACCCGGCACCGGGGCCGAAATACGACTACAAACTCGCTTGGATGGCCCGGATGAAAACGCGGGTGGAGGCGTTGTTGCTGACCGAGGAACCCTTGGTGATCTGCGGCGATTACAACGTCATTCCGCAACCCGAAGACGCCGCCAATCCCGCCGCATGGGTTGAAGATGCGCTTTACCTGCCACAAACCCGCGCCGCGTATCGGCGCATCGTCAATCTTGGGCTGACCGATGCGTTCCGGGTGCAAAACCCCGGCCCCGGCCATTATTCGTTCTGGGATTATCAGGCGGGCGCGTGGAACAGGAACAACGGCATCCGCATCGACCATCTGCTGCTGTCGCCGCAAGCCGCCGACCTGCTGCAAACGGTCCAGATTGACAAGGACGTGCGGGGCGAGGAAAAGCCGTCCGACCATGTGCCGGTCTGGGTTGATCTGGCGGCCTGAGCACCGGGCGGGGTGTTAACCGGGTAAAGGTTAACGAAAGATGACCTTTCTGGGAAATCACCAGAAACGGTCTGGCATTGGCCCAGACAGACCTGCGCGGGGCGACAGGATTAACGCGCGTCCTGCGCTACGGTCACGTCATGGTCATAGATCCAGTCAAACCGCTTCAGCGCCAAACCGGGGGCGACCGCGCCCCCAAGCCGCAGACCCATATGGGCGAGGCTGCGCAGCGGGCCGCGCAAGTGATAGGCGCTGGCATTTCCATTCGCCGCCTGCACGATTTTGGCGCAACGATTCTGGCGGGCGGCCTGATAGGCGGAGAGGGCGGTATCATCTGCATCGCTGCTGTCCAGCGCCTCCGCCAGAACCCAGGCATCTTCCAGCGCCATATTCGCGCCTTGCGCCAGAAACGGCAGCGTCGGATGCGCGGCGTCCCCAAGGATCGCGGCCCCATTGCCATACCAGTGTTTCGCAACCGGGTGGCGGAACAACCCCCAGAGCCAAACATCCTGCACTTGTTCAAGCCAACCACGCGCCCGGTCGTTGAAACCCTCAAAGGCCAGCCGCAATTCCAACGGATCGTCACGCAGGGTCCAGCTTTCCTCGGCCCATTGGCGGCGTTCCTCCACCGCGACGATGTTGCGCAAGGTGCCTCCGCGCAGCGGATAGCTGACCAGATGGCAGCCCGCACCCATATGCACCTCCGCCTCGGGCACGGCACCCGGTTCCGCCGGGATCAGCGCGCGCCACGCGACCTGATGGGTGAAAAACGGCGCCACCGCACCGTTCAAAGCCGCGCGCACCTTCGAATGAAGCCCATCGGCCCCGATCACGAATTCCGCCTGCCATTCTGCGCCTTGTGCGCTGACAATCCGGGGGCGCGGGCCGGTCAGATCCACCTGTTCGATGCGCTGCAAAAGTTGCATCTCGACGCCAGCCGCCTCTGCGCCTTTGCGCAGCATCTCGATCAGATCGGCGCGATGCACCAGATGGAAGCCCTGCCCCGGCCGCAACCGCGCCAGATCCAGCCGCAAAACGCCGTCACCAGAATAGCCATCAACCAGTCGCACCGCCTGCGCCCGCATCGACGCCGCCTCCAACGCCGCACCCAGACCCAAAGCGTACAGCACGGCGGCACCGTTCGGGCTGATCTGCAACCCCGCGCCCACTTCGCGGATCGCATCGGCCTGTTCCAGCAACGTCACTTTCGCACCGCGCTGCGCAAGGGCCATGCCAACCGCAAGCCCGGCGACCCCTGCGCCCAGAACGGTGATATCACGATGTTCCAAAGTCATTCCATGGCCTTCTGAGGTGTTTTGTCCAAGGCCCGACCCCCGGCTCCCCGACAAAACGAATATTCCCACCGCAACCGATACCGGCACAAAAAGCACAAAAGCCGGGCCCGTCACGCGGCCCGGCTTTGCTATATCATCACCGAATGGCGCGGCGATCAATCCTCGCGATGCACCCTTTCGCGGCGTTCATGCTTTTCCTGCGCTTCCAGCGTCATCACCGCAATCGGACGCGCATCGAGCCGCTTGAGCGAGATCGGCTCACCGCTGACCTCGCAATAGCCGAATTCGTTATGCTCGATCCGGCGAAGTGCAGCGTCAATCTTCGACACCAGCTTGCGCTGACGGTCACGGGTGCGCAGTTCCAGCGCGCGGTCGGTTTCCTCAGAGGCGCGGTCGGCGATATCGGGCACTGCGCGCGCCGATCCTTGCAACCCTTCGATGGTTTCAGCAGATTGGTCCAGCAACTCTTGCTTCCAGGTCATGAGCTTGCGCCGGAAATATTCAAGCTGGCGATCATTCATGAACGGCTCATTCTCGGCCGGCCGGTAATCGTCGGGAAGAAAGGACTCGGCCTTCATCTCATCAATCTCCTGTTGGTCGGACGTTGCCGACAGAGGGGCTTTCGACATTGCGCACTCCTATAGGCGCGTCACTTAACGGAACGGAAACCCATTGTCACTAGCGGTTGCGACAATTTGATGTCGCGGATATGTTCTGCGCGGAACATGCAACAAGGTCGCAACCACAAGATGAAATTTGCTTCTACCGACAGCTACATAGCAACCGAAGATCTGACTGTCGCGGTCAACGCCGCCGTGGTTTTGCAGCGCCCTTTGCTGGTCAAGGGGGAGCCGGGGACCGGCAAGACCGAACTGGCGCGGCAGGTGGCACGGGCGTTGGATATGCCGTTGATGGAATGGCATGTGAAATCGACCACCAAGGCACAACAGGGCTTGTACGAATACGATGCCGTCAGCCGGTTGCGCGACAGCCAGTTGGGTGACGTGCGCGTGCATGATGTCAAGAACTACATCCGCAAAGGCAAGCTGTGGCAGGCATTTGAGGCGGAAGAACGAGTCGTTCTGCTGATTGATGAGATTGACAAGGCCGATATCGAATTCCCCAACGACCTGTTGCAGGAATTGGACCGGATGGAATTTTTCGTCTATGAAACCGGTGAGGTGATCAAGGCGCGGCATCGCCCGATCGTCATCATCACTTCCAACAACGAAAAAGAGCTGCCGGATGCGTTCCTGCGCCGCTGCTTCTTTCACTTCATCCGCTTTCCCGACATGGAGACATTGCGGCAAATCGTTGCGGTCCACTTTCCCGATATCAAACACGCATTGCTGACCACCGCCCTGACGCAGTTTTACGAATTGCGCGACATGCCGGGGTTGAAAAAGAAACCCTCCACCTCCGAAGTGCTGGATTGGTTGAAGCTGCTGCTGGCAGAGGATCTGGGGCCGGAGGATCTGGCGCGGGACAAGGTTTCACTGCCGAAACTGCACGGCGCGCTGTTGAAGAACGAACAGGACGTGCATTTGTTCGAAAGGCTGGCCTTCATGGCGCGCGGGCAGCGTTAGGGCGATTTTCAGGTGATTTGAATCGACATTCGCTGCTGCGCCGGGCGGTTGACCGCGAATTTCAATTTGTCGGTTTCCGATGAAGCGCAAAACGCCGCAGGCCGCCCCGCCCCATATCTTGTGTTTTTCCAACATCACGCAGAAGTTGAGTCCTGGCATTAAGAGTGCCGGGTAACCTCTTCTGTCTTGGTAAGAATCGGGCAACAATTGGGGCAGGCTTGCCGCCATTCTGCCGCAATTGCGCCACAATCAGATCACGAATACACAAATTTCTGAAATGTATTGAAATAAAATGAGAGCATAACCGCGCAAATCTGGCGTTTGGCCGGTTTTGCGCCGCTAGGCATAGACTCAGCGGTTGCCGCAAAGATTCCCGATGATTGACACACGCGGGCCGCGAAACGGACACTCCCTCTCTGTTCTGTGAACGTCAGAGCGAATGAGGATGAAGAGAGCCGATGGCCGCACACGATATCTTGAAGGCAAGCCCCTGGGCGACGCCGCGCAGAGCACAAGTCAGCTTCCCGCATTTTGACCGGATGACGCGGTGCCGAACCCATCTGTCGCGCCATCGTCGGTTGACGGTGCAAACGAAGGCACCACGCCCAGATGATCCGCCACGCCACTCCGGGCGCAACGCCTTGTCCCGCTCCAACCCTGCGAGGACACATGGC
>NZ_JAKDLJ010000015.1 GCF_030452865.1 Pseudorhodobacter sp. | reverse complement strand
CACCCCCGGAGGATATTTTTTCAGAGAAGACGCGGCAGGAGGGCGTGAGGGGTTTGCCGCCTGGTTTCGCCAGACAGGTCAGAATTCAGGGGTCGGCCCTGGGAGCGGGTACGAGATGTCATGCTTGACGAATTGACGATGTTTCAGAGCCAACCACTGCGTCGGGTTCCCACCGCGTCGTTGAGCGTGGCATAACCGTCGCGTTGCAGCAGGGCGTCGAGATCTTTCGCGATGTCAGTGGCGATGCGGAGGCCGTGGTAAACCATCGCGGTATAGAGTTGCACCGCTGACGCCCCGGCGCGGATCTTTGCATAGGCCTGATCGGCTGTGCTGATGCCGCCGACGCCGATCAGCGGGATTTTGCCATCGGTCAAAGCCGAGAGCCGGGCGAGGATCCGGGTGGATTTTTCAAACAGGGGCGCGCCGGAAAGGCCGCCGGTTTGTGCAGCATGCGGACTTTGCAAGCCGTCGCGCGCCAGCGTTGTATTGGTGGCTATAATGCCGGAAAGGCCAGCGCTGACGGCAACTTCGGCGATCTGCGCGAGGTCATCCGGGGTCAGGTCCGGGGCGATCTTGAGGAAAATCGGGATCGGATTCGGCAGGGTGTTGCGTATCTCCATCACGCCTGTCAGCAGGCCACGCAACGCCACTGCCCCTTGCAGATCGCGCAGCTTTTCGGTGTTGGGGGAAGAGACATTGACGGTTGCGAAATCGACATAGGGGCCGCACTGCGCCAGCACGTCGGAGAAATCAGCGGCGCGGTCGGTGGAGGTTTTGTTGGCGCCTAGGTTCAGGCCGACGGGCACGCCCTGGGGTCGCGTGGCGAGACGTTCGCCGATCGCTGTCATTCCGTGATTGTTGAAACCAAAGCGGTTGATGGCGGCGCGATCCTCGGTCAGGCGGAACAGGCGTGGTTTGGGGTTGCCGGGTTGCGGGTGCGGCGTTGCGGCCCCCACCTCCAGCCAGCCGAAACCAGAGCGCATCAGCGCGGGCAGGCATTGGGCGTTTTTGTCAAAGCCTGCAGCGAGGCCGATGGGGTTTGGCAATCTCATCCCTGAAAGCTCTGTTGCGAGGCGCGGGTTGGTGAACGGGCCGGGCGCAGGCGTCAGGCCGAGGCGCAGCGCCATCAGCGACAGCCCATGCGCGCGCTCCGGGTCCAGGCAGTGCAGCGCGGCCAGCGCGGCACGTTCGCTCATCCTCACGCTTTCGCCTCGGGGAACATATGCGCTTCGGGGAAGATATGACCGGTGGCACCGAGCGGCAGCGCCTTGTCCCAGACGACATCGCCCATCCGCATCGCGCGATAAAGATGCGGGAACAACGCGCCACCGCGCGAGGCTTCCCATTTCAGGTCAGGCCCAAGTGCCTCAACCGTAACCGCGACCAGAACAAGGTCTGAAATGTCCGTGAAATGCTTTGCCGCGGTTTCGGCCACCTGTGCGGCGGTGGAGAAGTGGATATAGCCATCGGCCCGATCAATCGGTGCGCCAAGGGTTTCGCCCGCATCGCGCAGGTGATTCCATTCGGGGCGGCGGAAGATTTTGAAGATCAACATGGTCATGTTCATGCACTGCGGCAAAAATTGCGTCAATGGCTTGTGCGCTATTCGCGGGCAGGTTGTTGAGCGGGAAATACAGGAAGGGCTTTGACAGAACGCACTGGCATTGTGATGATGCAGGGATCAAAACAAGGGGGAGTCCCAAGATGACACTGTTTTCGAAAACCGCCTCTGCGGTTCTGTTGGGGGCGACGGCGCTGATTGCTGTGCCGCATGGCATGGCGCTGGCCGATACCGTCAAGCTGACGTTTCTGGGCGTTGGCGATGTCTATAATTTTGACGAGAACCACGGGCGCGGCGGTTTTGCGCGGCTGAACGCGGTGGCGCGTGCGGAGCGTGCGGCGAACCCGAATACGATTTACGTCTTTGACGGCGATATGCTGTCGCCGTCGATCCTGTCGGGGTTCGACAAGGGGCAGAACACGGTTGATCTGACCAATCTTGTGCCGTTTGATTTGGCGGTTCCGGGTAATCACGAATTCGATTTCGGGCCGGAGAATTTTTACGACAAGGTGGCGGTGTCAAAATACCCTTGGGCCGCGATCAACATCACGCAGGCCGATGGCTCTGCCTTGCCGGGGGTGGGTGGTGTGTTGGTGAAAGAGGTGGCGGGCGTTAAAGTGGCGCTGATCCCGGTGGCGCAGGATACCTCGCCTACTGTGGCGTCGACGGGTGATCTGAAGTTCGGGCCGACGGTGGATATGGGGATTGAGGCGGCGAAGCAGGCGCGCAAGGATGGGGCCGATCTGGTGGTGGGGGTGGTGCAGACCAACATCCCGAATGACCAGTTGTTGATTGCGTCCAAGGCGTTCGATCTGATCCTGTCGGGCGATGACCACAGCTACGGCACGTCTTATGATGGCATCACCGCCTATGTCGAAACCTCGATTGATGCGCGGTTCCTGTCGCCGGTCGATCTGATGGTTGACGTGAGTGAGAAGGACGGCAAGCGCAAGGTAAGCTGGACACCGAATTTCCGCTTTATCGACACCGCCAACGTCACCCCGGACCCGGAGACGCAAACCATGGTGGATGCGTTGAAGAAAAAGCTGGATGACAGCCTGAACGTGGAGATCGGCAAGACCCAAGGCTCGCTCGATTCCCGCCGCAACGTGATCCGGGGGGAAGAATCGGCGATGGGCAACCTGATTGCCGATGCGATCCGGGATGCGACCGGCGCGGATGTAGCCTTGGTGAACGGTGGCGGCGTGCGCGGCGATACCACCTATGACGCGGGCCGCACCCTGACGCGGCGCGATATCCTGACGGAACTTCCCTTTGGCAACGTCACGGTGTTGACCGTTATCCCCGGTTCGCAGCTTTTGGCGGCGTTTGAGAATGGCGTTAGCCAGTACGAGGATGGCGCAGGCCGCTTCCTGCAACTTTCGGGCGCGTCCATTGTGTTCGATCCAAGTGCGCCGGCCGGGTCGCGGATTACCGAGGCGTTGGTGGGTGGGCAACCGCTCGATCCCGACAAGCTCTATAAGGTCGCGGCGAATGACTACATCCTGGGCGGCGGTGACGGGTTCACCTCACTTGGTGGCGGTGAGGTGTTGATCAACGCAGGCAACGGCAATCTGATGGCCAATGATGTGATTGATTACATTGTCAAGATGGGCGGCGTGACCTCAGCGGTTGAAGGCAGGGTCAAGAAGATTGGTGAATGATCTACTGTGAAACCCGCTGATGACAAAGACGGGAAAGGCCGCGCCAAACGGTGCGGCCTTTGTCATTCGGCATAAACCCGCACTTCGGGCATCGCCCCGATCAGCATTCGGGCATAATCGCCTTTCGGGTTGTCAAAGATTTCATCGCTGCTGCCCTGCTCCACAATCTTGCCGTGATAGATCAGTGCCACGCGATCACAAAGGTAGCGCACCACCGCCAGATCATGGCTGATGAAGAAGTAGGTCAGCCCAAGTTTATCCTGTAGCTCAAACAGCAGGTTCAACACCTGCGCTTGTACCGACACATCCAGCGCCGAGGTCGGTTCATCCAGCAGCAGCAGTTCGGGGCCGGACGCCAAAGCGCGCGCGATGCAGATGCGCTGGCGCTGACCGCCGGAAAATTCATGCGGGTAGCGGCGCAGATATTGCGGGCCAAGGCCGACGAGTGACAGAAGTTCCGCCGCGCGGTCGGTACGCTGGCGCGCGTTGAGGCCAAGGGTTTCAACATGGATCAGCATCGGCTCGGTCACAATGTCATGCACCGACATGCGCGGGTTGAGCGAGGCATAGGGATCCTGGAACACGATCTGGATTTTCGCGCGCAAGCGACGCATTTCCACCGCGGAAAGCTGCGCCATATCCTTGCCCATAAAGCGAATGACCCCGGCGCTTGGCGTTTCCAGTTGCAGGATGGAACGGGTCATCGTGGTTTTGCCCGACCCGCTTTCGCCTACAAGCCCGAAACTTTCACCGCGCTTCACCGCAAGCGAAACATCGGTCAGGGCATGAACGGCGGCGGAACTGCCGAACATGCCACGCCTGCCGGGATAGATTTTGCTGACATTTTCGATTTCCAGCATCGGGGTTGTATCAGGCATGAATCAACGCCTCCATTTCAGCGGCGCGGATACAGGCGGCGCTGTGGTTCGGCCCAACGGTTTCGGGTGGTGGTGTGGCCTTGGTGCAGGCGGGTTGGGCAAAGGCGCAGCGCGGCGCAAACCGGCAACCGGGCGGTGGGTTGATCAGGTTCGGCACCGCCCCCGCCAGCCCTTTCAGCGCGCCCCGCTTGGTGTCTTTGGTCGGGATCGCGGAAAGCAAAGCGCGGGTGTAGGGATGCACCGGGTTGCCGATCACGGCCGCGACCGGGCCATTTTCGACGATATTGCCCGCATACATCACCGCGACATGGCTACACGTTTGCGCCACCACGCCAAGGTTATGGGTGATCAGCACCACGCCCATGTCATATTCCGCCACATTCGCCTTGATCTGTTTCAGGATTTGCGCTTGCACCGAGACATCAAGCGCGGTCGTCGGCTCATCCGCGATCAACAGATCAGGTCGCCCGATCATCGCCATCGCGATCAAAACCCGCTGGCGCATCCCGCCGGAAAATTCATGCGGATAGCTGGCAAGGCGGGATTGGGCGTTCGGGATGCCCACCTTTTCCAGCATCTCTACGGCAAGGCTCCATGCGGCGGCGCGACGGGTGCGGTTGCTGGAATGGGCTGGGCAATCAAGGATGGTGTCATCTTGGGCGGCGGCGGCAAGCGCCACATCGGTCAACTGCTCACCAATCCGAAACGCGGGGTTCAGGTTGGTGGTCGGGTCTTGAAAGATCATCCCGATCCGCTTGCCTCGCAGCTTTTGCATTTCGCGTTGTGTCAGGGGCAACAGGTCGCGCCCCTCCAGCAGGATTTGCCCTTTGGAATAATGCGCGGGTGGCGAGGGTGCCAGACGCGACACCGAAAGTCCGGTCAGTGATTTGCCACAGCCGCTTTCACCGACCAGCCCCCAGATTTCCCCCCGGTTCACCGTCAGGTTGATCCCGTTGAGGACATCGGCGCTGCCTTCATAGCTGGACATACTCAGGTGCAGATCGCGGATTTCCAGAAGAGCGGTCATCAGCGCCTCGCTTTCGGGTCAAGGACATCGCGCAAGCCGTCGCCCAGCAGGTTGAAGCCGAACACGGCCACAAACATCGCCATGCCGGGGGCCATCGCCGTCCACCAATAATCCGGCATGTAAGAGCGGGAGATGGACAGCAGCGTGCCCCATTCCGGCGTCGGCGGCCGCACACCGATGCCGATGAAACCAAGGCCAGCCACGGTCAGAATGGCAAAACCCATATCCAGCGACATTTTCACGATGATCGGGGAGACGGTGTTCGGCAGGATGTGCCGGAACAGGATGCGTTGCGGCGTGGCACCGATGGCGCGGGCGGCGGTGACATAGACTTCTTCGCGCGCGGCCAGAACTTCGCCGCGCACAAGCCGGGCATAACCGGGCCACCACGACAGCGAAATCGCGATGACCATATTGCCGAACCCCGGCCCTAGGGCGGCGGCAATCGCCATCGCCAAAATCAAACCGGGAATGGTCAGCGTCAGGTCGGTCAGGCGCATCAGCACCTCATCGACCCAGCCACCGGCAAAGCCTGCGACCGCCCCGACAATGGTGCCGATGATGGAGCCGATCATAACGACGCCAAACCCCGCCAGTACCGAAACCGTGGTCCCCGCCATCACCAGCGACAGCACGTCCTGACCCAGTTCATTGGTGCCGAACGGGTGCGCCCATGTTGGCGCAATAAAGCGATTGGCGGTATCAACGCCGCCTGCAATATGCTCCGGATAGGGGGCAAGAACCGTACCAAAGGCGGTGAAGAACAGCACCAGCGCCACCAGAACCCCACCCAAAAGCGACAACTTGCTTTGCCGGAAGCGAAAGAACGCGCGGCGCAGCTTGTCGTATTTCGGTGGTGTCAGAGCGTCGGTTGAAAGGGTGTCGGTCATGAGTAACGCACCTTTGGATTGATGATGCCGTAAAGCACGTCGATGATCAGGTTGGCGATGACAAACATCAAGCCGATGACCAAGGCGACCCCGATCACCGGCATCATGTCTTGGCTGACAATCGCTTTTGTCGCGTAAAGCCCAAGGCCGGGCCAGTCGAACACGGTCTCCACCAGCACAGTGCCGCCCAGAAGCCAGCCGAAATAGAGGCCAATAACGGTCAGTGTGGCCGAAACCGCGTTGCGGGCGACGTATTTGGTGATGATCAGGCGTGGCGCAAGGCCAAGCGCGCGGGCGGTCATCACATAATCCTGCTGCATCACCTCGATGGTCGATGACCGCATCATCCGCATGATGGTGGCCAGGGGGGAAAGTGACATTGCGATGGCGGGCAGGGCAAGGTGGCGCAGGGCGAGCGTAAAGGTGGACCACTCCCCAGCAAGCAGGCTGTCGATGGTCAGAAAGCCGGTGATCGTGGGCGGCGGGATCACGATAATCGGCAAGCGCCCACCCAAAGGCAGCCACATCAGCCACATCGCAAAACAGAGTTGCAGCAGCAAGCCAAGGAAAAACCGCGGCATCGAAATCGCGCCGATTGCGGCGATCTGGCTCAGGTAATCGGGCCATTTGTTGCGCCAGACCGCGGTGACCAGCCCCAGCGGAATGCCGATCACGATCGCAATAGCCATCGCAGCCAGAACCAGTTCCAGCGTCGCGGGCAGATAGGCGGCAATATCGGTGGCGACCGGTCTGCGCGTCAGCAGCGACGTGCCAAGATCACCGTGCAGCAACCCGGTGACATAGTGCCAATATTGCACCCATATCGGCTGATCGAGGCCATATTCGGCGGCCAGCGCCGCGATCTCGGCCTGCGTGGCATTCGGCCCGGCAGCAAGGCCAACCGGATCGCCGGGCAACAGCCGCGCGATGGCGAACATGATGATCGTCAGGCCGATGATGACCGGGATCAGCATCAACAAGCGGCGCAGAATGAACTGGAGCATCGGAAATGACCTTTGTGGCGTATTCGGTCGGTCCGGGCAGGCCAAATGTGTTGGCCCGCCCGGTATCGGGATGGAAGGCGCTTATTCCATCGACAGGCCAAACACCTCAATCGCGTTGGAGGCAACGGGGGTGAAATGGTAGTTCTTCACATTGTCGCGCATCGCAAGGCGGCGTTTTTCCAGCACGCCAAAGATATCGGGTGCATCAGCGACAACCGCCTCTTGAAACTTGTGATAAATCTCGATGCGCTTGTTGGTATCGACCTCGGAGCGGCCCGCCTCGATCAGCGCGTCCACCTCCGGGTTGTGGTAAACCGCGTTCTGCCAGCCGCCGTTGCGCGACGAATGATAGGCGGCATAGGCGATATTGTCCGGGTCGCCATAGTTGGCAGTCTGGTAAACCGGGAACAGATCGGGGAAGGTTTCCGGCGATTTGCAGGCGGCAACCATATCCGGCCAGTTCATCGGCATGATCTCCAGATCAATGTTCAACGCCTTGAGGCTGTCGAGCATGATCAGCGCCCAGCGGCGTTGCTGTTCAAGACCGGAGACATGGACCATCCGCAGCTTGATGCCGCCTTCGGGCGTCTTGGTCTGCGCCAGATGTTCCTTGGCCTTGTCGAGATCCATGCGGTAGACCGCCAGATCGGGGTTGAAGCCCAAAATCCCGTTCGGCAGCGGCCCGGTCATCAACTCGGCATAGCCTGCGGCGTCGATGATCGCCTGATAGTTGGTCGCATAGGAAATCGCCTTGCGCATGTTGATGTCGGAACACGGGCCGTAAGCAGTGTTCATCTTGATCGAGAAGGTGCGGTATTCCGGCTCCAGCACGCGGACCACGCCGGGGGCGTCTTTCAGCGCATCCATATCCTCGGAGGTCAGATCAACGGCGATCTGCGCCTCGCCCCGCTGGATCATCAGCCGCTGGGTCGCGGTTTCATGGATGATCTGCCAGATCACCCCGGCGAGGTTGCCGCCACCCGCCTGCCAGGCGGTTTCCGCGCGGGCGAGTTGATAAAGCGTTCCGGGCTGGAACCGCCCGACAGTGAAGGGGCCGGAAGCGGCGGTGTTGGTCAAAAGCCAGGTCTGGCCGTCATCGGTGCCCAGATTGGCTTCCACCACCGCTTTTTCCACGATGAAAATCCATGGCAGCACTTGCAGGAACGGCGCAAAGGGTACGGCAAGGGTGAATTTCACGGTGCCAGCGTCTACCGCCGTCACGCCTTCCGGCGTCACGATATCGCGGATCATCCAGGAGTTACCTTTCGCCAGACGCAACGCGCGCTGGAAGGAATAGACCACATCATCCGCAGTGACAGGCGCGCCGGAATGGAACTTGGCATCCGGGTTCAGCTTGAAGGTGTACTCCTTGCCATCGGCAGAAGCCTCCCAGCTTGCGGCGAGGGCGGGCACCGGTTCTGGCGGGTTACCCGAAACGCGCACCAAGGGATCATAGACGTTGCGCATGAAGAAGGACGCGGAATAGCCGGTCGCGGTGTGTGGGTCGAAATTCGGGATATCCTGACCGGAGGCGATGACCATGACAGCGGTATTCTGCGCAAACATCGCGCGCGGGAAAACGGTGCTGGCAAGGCCAACGCCCGCCAGTGCCAACAGGCTGCGGCGGGTCAGATTCAGATGCGGTGAAGTTTTCATCGGTTTCTCCTTGTTGGGTGGGGGCGGGGGGCATTGCGCGCCCCCCGTCAATTTCGGTCAGGCATAGGTGGGTGTGAAGGCCTGCGCTGTGGTCGGTTCCGAAGATTTTGAGTAGTGATGCGCGGCATGGTCAGAGGTGATCAGCCCCAGTTTCAGATCCCGCGCAATCGACGCCGGATCACGTTCGCTCGGGTCGCCAAAGCCGGAACCACCGCCAAGTGTCAGCTCCACCACCTCATCGGTGCGGAACAGGGAAACAAGCTGCCCGGTGCCGCAATCATGCAGCTCCTCGCCCGTGGCGGATACGATGCGCCCCTTTGCACCAAGCCCCGGCAAGCCACCGAACAGCCCTTTGATCGGGTTATTGACACCTTCGGGATAGACGGAGACCAGCATTTCCAAGCCATCCTCATCGCGTTTGCGGAAGCGGATGCGCTGGGCAAGGCCGCCGCGCATCCGGCCAGCGCCGCCGCTGTCGGTGACAAAACCCTTTTCCATCACCAGCACCGGCACCCGGCTTTCCATCAACTCGATAGAGGTATTCGCCGCAGAGGTAGGCCACAGCAACGAGGAATGACCATCACCGCGATCAGACCCGCCTTGGCCGCCGCCGCAAAACAGCATGTCGGAATAGAATTGCCCAGAACGGTCCTGCCCATAGATATTCGCGGCGACCGCAAGCCCGGTGAAGCTTTGCACCTTGTCGCGTGCAGCCCCGGCCAAAGCCCCAAAGATATTGGGTGCCAGATACCAGCCGGTCCGCGTGCGCAGGTTCACCGCCGCCGGATAGGTCGGGTTCAGGATCGAGCCTTCCGGCGCCGTTACCGTGAACGGACGGTAGCACCCGGCGTTGCCGCGCACCGCTGGTGTCAGCATACATTTCAGCGGATAGGTCGCATGGGCGGCGGTATAGTTGAGGGTGGAGTTCAAGCCACCCTGCGGCAATTGCGGCGGCACCCCGTCGAAATCCACCGTGATCGCATCGCCAGCCACCTTGACCAGAACTGGATATTCGATCTTTTCGCCCAAGGGATTGTTGGTGATGGTCGAATGGTATTCGCCATCAGGGATCGCCCGGATCGCATCACGCATTGCCTTTTCAGACAAGCCCTGCACCACTTCGGCGAGCGCGCCAAGATCATGCAGGCCGTAATCGCGCATGAACGCCTCCAGCCGTTCCGCCCCCAAAGCGTTGGCGGCGACGAAGGAATAGATATCGCCCAAGACCTGCTCGCCGTTGCGGACGTTCTGCTGGATCATCCGGACAAGCGTTTCGTTGACCTTGCCCGCCTCAAAGATTTTCATCGGCGGGATTTGCAGGCCTTCCTCGTAAATCTCGCGCGCATGCAGGCTGTCCTTGGTGCCGCCGATGTCCGACACATGGCCGACCGTGCCCATCAGGCCCACCAGTTTGCCATCGCGGAAAGCGGGGGTGACAATGGCAATGTCGAACAGATGCCCGGCGCAAAGCCAAGGGTCATTGGTGATCAACACGTCACCGGGTTTCAGCGTTTCGGCAGGGTAAGCCGCCAGCAGCGCCTTGACCGCGCGCGGCAGCGTCAGGTTAAAAACCGGCATCGCGCGGGGGCTATGGGCCAGCGTTTCGCCGTCTTTGTCCAGCAGTTCACAAGCAAAATCCTGCGCCTCGGCGATGACCAGCGAAAAGGCGGTGCGGCAGACAGTCAGCCACATTTCCTCCACCACGTTGACAAGGCGCGACCACATGATTTCAAGGCCAATCGGGTCGCCTTCAATCCGCGCAACGGCTTGTGCGCGGGTCATGTCGGGGGTGATCAATTCATCCGCCGCAACAACTGCACCGACGCGGACACAAAGGTTCAACCCGGCGTCGATGGTTACATGGTCATTCGGGCCGATAACGGTGGTGGACTCGCGTTCCTCAACGATCGCGGGGCCAGGGATTTCATCGCCCGATTGCAAGGCGTAGCGGTCATAAACGGCGGTTTTGAACTCGCCTTCGTCGAACCAGCATTGGCGATGGCCTTTCACCCGATTGGCACTGTCACCGCCACCCGTCGCCCCGGTCAGCGCGGGTTTCGGCGTCGGACCAGCAACGCGGACGCGGAAAGTGACCGCCTCAAACCGCGCACCGGCAAAGGGTTCGGCGTAGCGGGCGGAATAAGCCTGCACAAAGGCGGCGCGGATCGCGGGCAAATTGGATTCGTCCAGATGGCCCAGCGGCAGCGGCACCGAAATATCATGCATCTGCCCGACCAACCGCATATCGGCTGTGCGCTCGATCACCGCCTTGTCGGCGCTGATCCCCGCGCGGGTCAGATGGTGCATGCCTTCGGCTTCCAGATCGGCCAGAAGGCTGTTGATCGCATCGGCGTCAAACCCCGGTTTCAGCTCCACCCGGCGGGAACGGACACCGTCGAAAGACAGGGGTGCCGCAAGAAAGCCGACGGCGGAGGCAGCACCCGATGCGGGTGGGATCAGGACCGACGTGATGCCCATTGCGCGGGCGACATCCACGGCATGGGCCGGGCCTGCGCCGCCAAAGCCCACCATCGAGTATTCGCGCGGGTCTTTGCCACGCTCCACCAAATGGACACGGGCAGCGGCGGCCATGCTTTCGACGACAACCTTGTGGATGCCAAGTGCTGTTTGTGCCACGCTCAGGCCAAGCGGTTTGCCAACCCGTGCAATCGCAGTTTTCGCAGCCTCCAGATCCAGCGACATACGCCCCCCAAGAAAGAAACCGGGGTCATAATAGCCAAGGGCAAGGTTCGCGTCCGTCACCGTCGGCTCCAGCCCGCCCATTCCGTAACAGGCGGGGCCGGGGTCTGACCCTGCCGAATGTGGACCGACTTTCAGCAGCCCGACCTCATCAATCGCAGCGATGGAGCCACCGCCTGCGCCAATTTCGATCATCTCGATCACCGGGGCTTTGATCGGCAAGCCGGACCCTCTGGTGAAACGATGAACGCGGGCGGCTTCCATCATCGGGGCCACTTCAGCGCGGCCATGTTCGATCATACAGGCCTTGGCGGTGGTGCCGCCCATATCGAAGGAAATCACATCCGACAGGCCCGCCGCTTCGCCAAACAGAGCCGTCGCAAGCCCGCCACCCGCAGGACCGCTTTCGAGCAGTCGGATCGGGAAATCGCGCGCGGTTTCCAGTGACACCAGCCCCCCCGCCGAATGCATCAACCGCAACGGGCCGGTGAAACCCGCGCCACGCAGGAATTGCTCCAGCTTGGTCAGGTAGCGGTGCATCAAGGGTTGCACAAAAGCGTTGGCGCAGGTGGTGACGATGCGCTGATATTCCCCCATTTCCGCGACGACTTCGGACGAAATCGACACGGAAAGGCCCGGATGCGCCGCGCGGACAAGTTCCGCCGCGCGCTGTTCATGCGTGGGGTTCGCGTAGGAATGCAGGAAAGCAATCGCAATCGCCTCACACCCCGCATCGACCAGTTTTTGCGCCGCTGCCAGAACGGCGGCTTCATCGAGTGGGGTCACAACTTGCCCCGACGCATTCATCCGCTCCGCCACTTCCAGCCGCAATTCACGGCTGACCATCGGATCAGGGAATGAGACGAAAAGATCATAGATATCATAGCGCTGCTCGGTCCCCATCTCCAGCAGATCGCGAAAGCCGGCTGTGGTGATCAGGCCAACCGGCGCGCCTTTGCGTTCGATGATGGCATTGGTGACAAGGGTGGTGCCATGCACAATCTCCGCCACATCGGCATGGGTGATGTCGCGCAGCGCCAGCAGTTCGGAAAGCCCCAGAAGTGCTGCCTCGGACGGGTCATGCGGTGTTGTCAGACGCTTGTGCAGCGTGACGCTGGCATTCTCGGCGTCATAAAGCACGAAATCGGTGAAGGTGCCACCAATGTCAAAGCCAACGCGCCAGCGGTTTTGTGAAAGGGTCATGCGTAACGTTCCTTATGTTCGAATCTGGGGGCGACAAAGGCAGGATCGCCAAACTCCGCCGCAATTTGGCTTGCGGCCTTGGCAAGAGCCGCAATCATCTGGGTGCAACCGGCCTCATCGACGAGGCCATGCGGGTAAACGATACACAGGCTGACGGTTTCACCCGTCGCCGGGTCGCCCACCGCAATCGCGATGGCATCGACGCCGGGCGTGCTTTCCTGCGCGGAGGTGGCAAAGCCGTTCTGCCGGATCAGCGCCAGTTGCGCGGGCAAAACATCCGCTGACGGGTGGCCGCGATAAAGCGTTGCGACCTGCGCATCTGGCATCCGTGCCAGAATGGTCCGCCCGGTGGCACTTTGATGCGCCCGCAGACGGCGGCCGATATTGGACACCACGCGCAGCGCGTTGGTGCCGGGAAAGTCGGCAACCGCCGTCACCTCCTGCCCGTCGAGGATGGAAATGTAGCCGGTATGGCCGAACTGCGCCGAAAGGGCCGTCACGGCATCGCCTGCGCGCGCCATCAGATTGGAGGAACGGCGGAAGATCGCAGCGAGATCAAGCATCACCGTGCCAGGGCGGTGGCGCATCGTGTCGCCAATCGTCGCCAGCATCCCAGCATCGCGCATCGCTTTCATCAGGCGGGAGGTGTTTGCTTTGGGCAGTTCCAACCGGCGGGCAACATCGGTCACCGTCAGTTCAAGGCAATCGTCGGAATAGAGTTTCAGGACCGAGGCGGCATTTTGCAGAACTGACATTGCGCCTCCAATTTGTTCCGTTAAATGGAACTGATGATCCATATATTGCAACTTGTAGCCAAAAGGGCGATTCGGTCAACAAAAAACCGCGCCGGTTTCGGGCGCGGTTGTTGTTTTCTGACGATTTCGCGAAGTTCAGGCGGCGCCGCGCCGCTCCACCAACCGCGCCAACACGCTTGCACCGACCGGCAGGATGGTGTCGTCAAAGATGAAACCGGGGTTATGGAGCGGCACATCGCCGTGATGGCCAAGGTTGAAAAACGCCCCAGGAACGACGTTCAGCAGATCGGCCATATCCTCCGACCCCATGGTCAAAGGTGCGTTAGGCTGCGCCTGATCACCGACAATTTCCCGCGCGACCTCCATCAGGTTGTCCACCCGCACCGGATCATTCGACAGAACGCTGAAGATGTTGCGGATGTCGAGTTTGATGTCCACCTCATGCGCCAGTGCAAAGCCCGCGCAAATCTGCCGCATACGGGTATCAATCAACACGCCATCCGCATCATCAAAAAACCGGAATGTGCCGCGCAGAACTGCGCTTTCGGGGATGACGTTATAGGCGGAGCCTGCGTGAAATTGCGTGACCGAAACCACCGCCGGATGCGTCGGGTCCATGTTGCGCGCAACGATGCCCTGAAACTCCTTCACCAACCCCGCGCCAATCACCACCGGGTCACGACTGGCTTGCGGCATCGCGCCATGGCTGCCTTGGCCGATGATCTCTATGTCAAAAAAGCTCGCCCCGGCCTGCGCCTTGCCGGGGCGGATCGAGAGGTTGGAATGGGCGCTGTAGGGCGAATTATGCATGCCATAAAGCTCATCGCAGGGAAATCGGTCAAACAACCCGTCCGCCAGCATCGCCCGCGCGCCGCCCAAACCTTCCTCCGCCGGCTGGAAGATGAATACCGCACGCCCCGCAAAATCGCGGTTTTGGGCCAGATAGCGCGCGGCCCCCAGGAGCATCGTCGTATGCCCATCATGGCCGCAGCCGTGAAACACCCCTTCGTTCTGTGAGGCATAGGGCAGGTTCGTGCGCTCCTCCATCGGCAAGGCGTCCATATCGGCGCGCACGCCGATGGATCGGCCGGGGCGGGTGCCGTCCAGCACGCCCACCACCCCGGTTTTACCGACATGCCGGGTCACTTGCACCCCCCAGCTTTCCAGCAACTCAGCGACGCGGGCAGAGGTGCGATGCTCCTCGAACCCGATCTCGGGGTGTGCGTGAAAATCGCGGCGGATGGCGGTCAAGTCGTCCTGAAAATCGGTGATCTGGTCAATCGGGGGCATGGAGTGGCCTTTGCGTTGCGGGGTTTCCCAAGCTGTAGGCGTAAATTTCCAACCCTACAACAGCGTCGAATTTAGCCACCGCGCCGCTTGCACGCATCGCGCGGGGCGATTATACGAGGGTCAGCGCGGGTGTTGTGTAATGGTAAGACCCTAGCCTTCCAAGCTAGAGACACGGGTTCGATTCCCGTCACCCGCTCCAAATCCCTTGCCCAACGGACCTTTTTCGTCAGCTTCCGGCGTTTGGAATGGCGCTTGGGTCCATCCAGAACGGCTCAAACACATTTCCATCCGGGTCTTGGAACGTGCGGGTATACATGAAACCGTGATCGTCAAACGGTTTGGGTTCGGTGCCGCCAGCGGCCAATGCGGCCTCCGTAATCGCATCCACAGCGGCGCGGGAGTCCCGTGTCAGGGCGATCAGCGCTGCAGTGGATTTTTGGGTATCGGCGCGGGGCAGGGTGGCAAAGCTCTCAAAGCGGGGGTGCGTCAGGATCATCAGGAAGATGTGTTCCGAGATGACCACGCAGCACGAGGTATCATCCGCAAAGTTGAGGTTCAGCGAAAAGCCGATCGCCTGATAGAACGCCTTGGAGCGTTCAAGGTCAGACACCGGGAGGTTGACGAAAATCATCTGGGCCATACGGCACCTCCTTTCATCGCCCGAAGTTCGCCGCGAAAGGCCGATACGTCAAATGATTTTAGCTGATATGCTCGGCCCTCGGCATGCCCAAAACATGAAAGCCGCCATCGACGCGGATAATTTCGCCCGTGGTGTGCATCCCATAGTCTGAGGCAAGGAAAACCGCCGTACCACCGACAGATTCAAGGCTCGCGTTGGTTTGCAAAGGCGCGTTGCTTTCGGTGTGACGGTACGTCGCCCGCGCGCCGCCAATCGCCGCCCCGGCAAGGGTTTTCATCGGGCCGGGGGAGATTGCATTCACCCTGATTTTCTGTGCCCCAAGATCGGCTGCCAGATAGCGCACCGCCGATTCCAGTGCCGCTTTGGCCACGCCCATGACGTTGTAATTCGGCGTCACCCGGTTGGAGCCGCCATAAGTCATCGTCATCAGACAGCCACCATTCGGCATCAGTTCCGCTGCGCGGCGCGATACGTCGATGAAGGAAAAGCAACTGATATCAAGCGATTGTTTGAAGTTCGCACGGCTGGTATTGCTGATCCGGCCCGTGAGTTCGTTCTTGTCGGAATAGGCGATGGCGTGGATCAGAAAATCAATACTGCCCCATTCGTCCTTGATGCGCTGGAACGCCAGATCAAGCGAAGTGTCATCGGTCACGTCGACATCCACCATGAAGCTGGAGCCAACGCTCGCCGCCAAGGGTTCCAACCGTTTGCCGAACGCCTCGCCCTGATAGGTGAAGGCGAGTTCCGCCCCTTCGGCCGCAAGCGCGCGGGCGCAACCCCATGCGATGGATCGCTCATTGGCGACGCCCATCACAAGGCCCCGCTTGCCCTTCATCAGATCGGCCATGGAGTCCCCTAACTTATTTTGCGTATTTGCTCATCAACAAGGTCGCATTGGTGCCACCGAACCCGAAAGAATTGGACAGGATGCTGTCATGTTCCACTTCGCGGTATTCGGTCGCGATTTCCTCGGGCTTCAGTTCCGGGTCCAGTTGCGTGACATTGGCGGAAGCTGTGATGAAACCGCCCTGCATCATCAGCAAGGAATAGATCGCCTCATGCACGCCAGTCGCCCCCAGGCTGTGCCCGGTCAGCGATTTGGTGGAGGAGATTGGCGGCACCGAGCCTTCGCCAAACACGCGGCGAATGGCTTTCACCTCGGTCACATCGCCCGCAGGGGTCGAAGTGCCGTGCGCGTTGATATAACTCACCTTGCGACCTTCGGGGATGCTGGACATCGCCAGTTTCATCGACCGCTCACCCCCTTCGCCCGATGGCGCAACCATATCGGCCCCGTCGGACGTGGCACCGTAGCCGGTGACTTCGGCGTAAATCTTGGCGCCACGCGCCAGGGCGTGGCCCAGTTCTTCCAGCACCACCACACCGCCGCCGCCTGCAATGACGAAACCGTCACGGGTGGCGTCAAAGGCGCGGGCGGCTTTTTCCGGGGTGTCGTTATACTTGCTGCTCATCGCGCCCATCGCGTCAAACAGGCAGGAAAGGGTCCAGTCCAACTCCTCACCCCCACCGGCAAAGACGATATCCTGCTTGCCCATCTGGATCAGTTCGGTGCCATTGCCGATGCAATGCGCCGAAGTCGAACAGGCCGAGGTGATCGAATAATTCACGCCCTTGATCTTGAATGGTGTGGCCAGACAGGCGGAATTGGTTGAGGACATGCAGCGCGTCACCATGAACGGCCCCATGCGCTTTGGTGCGCCTTTTTCGATCACGATGTTGTGGGCCTGGAAAAAGTTGGAGGTGGACGGTCCACCCGACCCCATGATCAGACCGGAGCGTTCGTTCGACACATCCGAAGCGTCAAGCCCGGCATCGGCAATCGCCTGCTCCATCGCGATGAAGTTATAGGCGGCACCCGGCCCCATGAAGCGCAGGTCGCGTTTGTCGATGTGGTCCTCCAGCACGATCTGCGGCATTCCGTGGATCTGGCTGCGAAACCCGTGTTCGACATATTGGGGTGCTGCAACGATGCCGGATTTTCCGGCGCGCAGGCTGGCTTCGACCTCGGCGGCATTGTTGCCGATGGAGGATACTATACCGATACCGGTGATGACGACGCGGCGCATGGGCGCTCTCCCTATTCCAAATCGTTTGGGGTCAGCTTTCGGAAAGCGCGACCTTCATGTCCTTGACCAGATAAATCACCTCACCATCCGCTTCAACCCGGCCGTCCGCTACACCCATGGTCAGGCGTCGGGTTTGGATAGCTTTGGTGAAATCGACGAAATAGCGCAGCATCTTGCGGTCAGGGCGCACCATTCCGGTCAGCTTCACCTCACCCACACCCAGCGCATAGCCGCGCCCCTGCCAGCCGCGCCAGCCAAGGTTGAAGCCGGTCAACTGCCACAAACCATCAAGGCCAAGACAGCCCGGCATGATCGGGTTGCCGGGGAAATGGCAGTCAAAAAACCACAGGTCGGGGGTAATGTCGAATTCGGCCACGATATGGCCTTTGCCGTGTTCACCGCCGTCACCCGAAACTTCGGTAATCCGGTCCATCATCAGCATCGGCGGCGCGGGAAGCTGTGCGTTACCGGGGCCGAACAATTCACCCCGCGCGCATTTCAGCAAGCCGTCCTTGTCAAAACTCGTTGGATACTGCGCCATATGGCCTCACCCTTTGTTTCCCTTCCCTTCCAATAACACCGGGACGGAAACGCTGGCAAGTGGAACGGCGGGCAACAGCAGGTGCCACTGTGCAATCGGGTTGAAAAACATACCTGTTCCGCCTTATATGAGATGGAGATGACAAGGCGGATGGTTGATGCTTGATCTGGCAATGAAACGCGGCACCGATTGGCTGGCGACGGGTGGCTTGCGCCCGACGCGGCAGCGTGTGGCCTTGGCCGGTTTGCTGGTCGGTGACGGTCAGGATCGCCATGTCACGGCCGAAAGCCTGTTTGCCGCCTCCAGCGATACCGGGGAGGGTGTGAGCCTCGCGACTGTTTACAACACCCTGCGCGCATTTTGTGAGGCGGGATTGATGCAGGAAGTCGTGGTCGATGGCTCCAAAAGCTATTTCGACACAAGGATGGATGATCATCCGCATTTCTATTGGGAAGACACGGCTGAATTGACCGATGCGCGCGCCGATCAGTTGGAAATATCCCGCCTGCCGGACTTGCCGGAAGGCACCGAGATTTCAAAGGTCGATGTGGTGATCCGCCTGCGTCGCTGTCGTTGATCTGACGATGCGTGAGGCGGATCTATACCCCCCGCTCAAGTCCTATCTTGAGTCGCAGGGCTATGAAGTCAAATCCGAAATCGGTGATTGCGATATCATGGCCCGGCGCCGGGATGAGCCGCCGATTGTTGTGGAAATGAAACTGACGTTCAGCCTCGCCCTTGTGATGCAAGGGGTGGTGCGGCAAGGGATGTTCGATTCTGTCTATCTTGCGGTTCCGGCCAACAAAGGCTGGAAGCTGCGATACCGCGATATCATCGCGCTGTGTCGCCGTCTGTCGCTGGGACTTCTGGCTGTGGGGCAGAACGGAGTGGAGGCACATCTTGACCCTGGCCCCTATGCCCCGCGCCTGAAAACCAAACCCGCCGCGCGCCTGCTGCGGGAGTTTGAGCGCAGGGTCGGCGATCCGAATTCGGGGGGTATCACCGGGGTCGCGAAGATGACCTCCTATCGACAGGATGCGCTGCGCTGTGCGCGGGCGTTGAAAGCGGGACCATGCAAAGCCTCGGTCGTGGCGGCGGCTACCGGGGTCAGGCGCGCGGGCACGCAACTGCGCGACGATCACTATGGCTGGTTTGATCGGGTGGAGCGCGGGATTTATACCCTGACGCCGAAGGGGCAGGCGGCCTTGCTGGAATATGCCGAAATCACCCGGACGCTGATCGAATAGTCCTTGAGGCAGAGGGAGGCGGGACAATTCCCACCTCCCTCGGCCATCATAAAAACTAACGAAATCAATGAAATCGTATCACTTCGGAACCAGCACCGTGTCCACAACATGGATCACCCCGTTCGACTGCATCACATCGGCAATCGTCACGCGGCCCGCGGTCCCGCTTTCGTCATAGATGTAAAGGTTCTTGCCGCGCACCTTGGCCGAAAGCGCGTCGCCGGAAACCGTGGTCATATTGCAAAAACCATCGCGGCTTTTCTTGGCGCAGGCTTTCAGCTTGGCGGCGGTCAGCGTGCCTGCAACGACATGCGCGGTCAGCACCTTGGTCAGCATCGCCTTGTTTTCCGGCTTCAACAACGTGTCCACGGTGCCGGCAGGCAGTGCGGCAAAGGCGGCGTTGACCGGCGCGAACACAGTAAACGGGCCGGGGCTTGCCAGTGTATCGACAAGGCCCGCAGCCTTGACAGCAGCAACCAGCGTTGTGTGATCCTTGGAATTCACTGCATTTTCAACGATATTCTTGGATTCAAACATCGCAGCGCCGCCCACTTCGGGGTTGGCAAGCGCGGGGGCCGCTGCAATCGCAATCGCGGCACTGGCAACAAGACGTGTGAGCAGGTTGGTCATTTCGTTCTCCTCCATCCGCCCGACCAATCCGGGCTGTGTAAGGAAGCAACGGAGGCAAATGGTCAGAAGTTTCAGCCGAGGTTGCCATATTTCGCAGCAACGTCGGGAACGCTGCTTGAAACACTCTGGAATGCTGACTTTCGTGTATCTATTTCAGCGGGATAGGCGAATTCCCTTGAAAAGTGTTCATGAAGAAAGTTTTCCTTCGCGAATGGCCCGAATGGTGGGCCGAGGCCGAGGCCTCGCGTTTCACCGTCTCGGATATGCATGGCAAGCAGTTGCACGAAATATCCAACCTTGCAGCAGCCATCCCAACAGAAAGCATTCGCGCCACGCCAATACCTTGTGGCACAGACAGAGGGATTTGTGGCAAGGGCAAACCTGCTGCGATCAATTCCCGGAATTGGCCCGGATTCTGCGGCGATGCTCCCCCTCGTGCATGTAAACATCCACTGCCGGGCAACGGATCGCAGCGTTATCCGATCCGAACTCCGCCAAATGACATCACGCGAAGCCACCGCGATGACCGGCCTCGGGCCAGTCCCCCATGACAGCGGGGCGTCACGCATTGGCTAAAGCGTGACGCCCCAAGCTGAGTCTGTCACGCTGTAACAGATTGAGATATCACAATGGATTTATCTCGATTTGTGACACGTCCCCGCCAGTCCATGACCGATCGCCTTAGCCGTAATGCGCAACCGGGGTGCCCGCCAGCGCCGACATATTCAGCAGACCGCGCGCGGTGATCGAGGGGGTCACGATATGCGCCTTGTTGCCCATGCCCATCAGGATCGGCCCGACCTCGATGCCGGTGGCCTTGAGCTT
>NZ_JAKDLJ010000246.1 GCF_030452865.1 Pseudorhodobacter sp. | reverse complement strand
CTGATCGGGCCGAAACCGACCGCCTCCATCGCGCCACGCCACGCGTTTCACAACCTCGCAGCCCCGCGCCCCATCGCACTCCGCCTGTCACCCGGCGCACGGATCGACGCACCCGAGGGCTGGACGCTGCAATCCACCCCGAAAGGCGCCACGCTGACCCCCGATGCGCCAACGGCGGGGTTGGTGGCGTTGCCCATCACTGTCAATGGCAGCGCCGCCCAAACCGTCACCCGCATTGACCACCCTCATACTGGCCCGCTGATCTGTAGCGCCCCGGCAACCCTGCACCTGCGCGTGGCCGATGTCGCCCTTGCTCCCGCCCGCATCGCCTATATCGGCACCGGCCATGACCGCGTGGATCATTGGCTCAGCGCGATGGGGGCGGATGTCACATCCCTGAACGACGAGGAACTGACCGAAACCACCCTCACCGATTTCGACTCCGTGGTCCTCGGCATCTTCGCCCTGCGCTTCCGCCCATCCCTGCCTGCGCTGATGCCCGCTGTGCATCAATGGATCGCCAAAGGCGGCACGCTGCTAAGCCTCTACCACCGCCCTTGGGACAACTGGGATCCGGCAGCCACACCGCCCCGGCGGTTGGAAATCGGCAAACCCTCGCTGCGCTTCCGCGTCACGGATGAGACGGCGGACGTTATCCATCTGTTGCCCGCCCATCCTGTGCTGAACCATCCGAACCGGATCACCGCCGCCGACTGGCAAGGATGGGTCAAGGAGCGCGGCCTCTATTACGCAAAAAGCTGGGATGCCGCCTATCAACCGTTGCTGGAAATGGCCGACCCCGGCGAAGCGCCACAGCGCGGCGCGCTGCTGTCTGCCCAAATCGGCAAGGGCCAGCATCACCACTGCGCGCTGATCCTGCATCTGCAAATGGAAGCACTGGTCACGGGTGCTTTCCGCTTGATGGCAAATCTGACGGCACCCGCGATGCGCTGACCAACAGCCGCACCCCTGACATCATCTGTTCGAAAATATCCCGAGGGGTGAATGCGTCGCAAGACGCAGAGGGGGGCCGCGCCCCCCTGGCCCGGTCGAACCGACAGCAATTCCCTCACGGCTGCACCATCGCCGCATCCCATTCCGCCAGGAAATTCTGCCGCTTGATCCGGTCAAGATAGACCAGCAAGCCCGGATCAAGCCGGATCGGGCGCAGATGCGGCTTTAGTGCGGCCTTGTCCATCGGTGGCAACCCCGCAACCCCATCAATCAATGCCCGTCCCCGCACCCCGAGCATGAAATCGAGCAGCGCGCCTCCCAGATCAGGCTGCTTTGCCACCACCGGGATGAAGGCGGTCCGCAACAAGGCGAGGGTAAAATCCTCCGGCTCGATCACCTCGATGTCGGGCGCTTGCGGTAAACGGGTCATCGCATAGCTGCCCACCACATTATAGGCCAGCGCCACCCGACCCGCTGCCAGATCGTCAATCATATCACCCGAACAGCAGTAAAGTCGCGCATTCAGTCGCCCCATCACCTCTGCCAACCGCCAGAACGCATCGGTTTGCCGCGCGTCCTGCGTGGCGAACAGGTAACCCGCGCCGGAGACATGCGGATCATAGGTCGCGATCTTGCCGTTGAAGCGGCCGGGATCGGCGCGCAACAGGTCGATCAGATCCCGACGGGTGCGCGGCATCTCCAACCCCGCCATCGCGCGGCGCGAGGCAAGCAAGACCACTGGCTCCAAAGCAAAGCCGAACAGGCGATCCTGCCAGCGCGCCCAATCCGGCAGGCCGGCCACCGCGCCCGAAGCATAGCCCGCCGCGAAACCGTCATTCGCGAGTTTCATCTGCAAATCCATCGCCGAAGAAATCACCAGATCAAACGCAGCACCTTCGTCATGGATGGCGCGGTACACTTCCTGGCTGGAGGCGACGACATAACGCAAACGCAATTCTGGTCTTTCCAGCAGAAACGCGGCAATCAAAGGTGCGACGAAATCAGTGTCCGTCGTCGACAGCACCGAAATTTCGGGGCCGGAGCCTGCGCCGAACACGCGGCTGTCCTCCACCTCGAAGGCCGCCGCGATACAAGCGTGGAGGGCTGTGTGCAGGATCAGGCTTGCGGCAAGGATAAGCTGGCGCATGTGCCCCCCTGTTCCGGTTCGGTCAAGACGAACCGCCCCCCAAGTGCTGCCGCCACTTCCGTCACGATGGTCAACCCCAGACCGGAGCCGACAACATCGGCCACATTGCCGCCACGGGTAAAGCGGCGCGAAAGCTCGGCCAGACCCGCCCCGGACAATCCGCGTCCCTGATCCTGAACCGTTAAAGTCACCATACCCTCCGCCTGGCTCAGCGTCAGCGCTACCGCGGTTTCCTCGGCTGAATATTTGATCGCATTGTCGACCAGATTGCGCAACGCGCTTTCGATCAGCAGCGGGTCGCCTTGCACCAGCATCGGGCCCTCATCCCCTTTCACCACCAGAACAACCTCTTTCAATTCTGCGGTCGGCGCGAAAGCGCGCGCGACATTGCGCGCAATCTGCGACAGGTCCACCGCCTCCCGTTCCAACTGGTCGGACCGATAGAGCACCATGGCGTGATCCAGAAGCTGGCTGGCGGAGCGCGCGCTTTCTTCCACCCCGCGGATCATCGCGCGCAGACGGGTGCGTGTGGCTTCATCGGTGGATTGGCGCAACGCGATCTCTCCCTGGGTGCGGACGGTCGACAGCGGGGTGCGGATGTGATGTGCGGCCTCAGCGATGAAGGTTTCGGTTTGCGACAATGCCCCACGCAAACGCGCGACAAACCCGTTGAGTGCCGCGACCAGAGGCGCAAGTTCGCGCGGCGTCGGGTCGCGCACCGGGCGCAGATCACGCGGCCCGCGTCGCCTCACCGCTTCCGCCAAGCGGTTGATCGGGTTGAACACCGATCCCGCCGAAAGCAGTGACAGCGGCACTGCAAGCACGAAGAAGCCGAGGCCAAGCAAAGCAGCGCGATTCGCAAGCCGATCAGCAATCGCTGCCTGACCTTGCCGGGTCTGGCCAACCATAACCAGCACCGGAACCAGTGTCTTACCGATCACGATGCTGCGCGCAACGGCGGCGATCCGCAATTCACTTCCCAGATACGCACTGGTGAAGAACACCGGCGCGAGTGAAATAGGCACCGTCGCCGGAAGCGGCATATCATCATAGCCTGTCACCGTTTTTCCTGCGATATCAATGCGGTAAAACAGGCTTTCTTGCCCCATCGCGCCCAGCATGGAAAAGGTGGCATAGGCGAGATCAACTTCCACCCCCACTTCGCCCGCGCGCAACTGCTCGGCGATGGAGGTGGTCGCGGCCCCGAGAATCGCATCCTGTGTTGCCTCCGCCGCGCGGTCAGCGGTGGAGCGGACGGTGAAATAGAGCATCACTGCCAGCACCGCTGCCACCGCGACAAGCTGCAACACCAACCGCGCCCGAAGTGAGCCGCCGGTTCGGTTCATGCGCAAACCCGTTTCATTCACAAGTCAACCGGTAGCCAAGCCCGCGCACGGTCTCGATCCGCGCGGCGGAACCGGCAAGTTTCTTGCGCAAACGTCCGACATAAACCTCAATCGCGTTGTCACTGACCGTTTCGGCATAGGAAAACAACCGGTCGCAAAGCTGGTCCTTGCTGAAGATCCGGTCAGGCGCGTTCAGCAGAATTTCGAACAGCCGCAATTCCCGGTTGCGCAAATCCCGCGCCTCTCCCTGAATGGTGACAGTGGCGGTCAGCGGGTTGAACGACAGGTCGGCATAGCTGCGCACGGTTTGCGCTGCCCCGCCCCGACGGCGCAGCACGGCCCGCACCCGCGCCTCCAGTTCAGCGACATCAAAGGGTTTGGTGATATAATCGTCGGCGCCGCTGTCCAGCACATCCACCCGGTCCGACACCGCCGCGCGCGCCGTCATCACGATCACCGGCGTATCATTCCCGGCACGGCGGCGCGCTTGCAAGAAGCGACGGCCATCGCCATCCGGCAACATGATATCCAGCAAAATCAAATCGTAAGCGGCGGCGGCAAGGCAATCTTCCGCCTCGGCCAAGGTCGCCGCCCAATCGACGCCATGCCCGTCCAGCGCCAGCAGGTCACGGACCGAACGGGCCAGATCTGGGCTGTCTTCGACCAGCAGAAATCGCATGATTATTCTGTTCCCATAGGCGCGTGACAGGTTAGTGTCAGCTTTGACGGGAATCGTCTGGCTTGCAAGGGGCGCGCAGATACGCGACCCTATCGCATGAACATGTCTGGGAGGACACTCAATGAAAATGACCATGCTCAAGGTGCTGGGAACCAGTGCCATTCTGTCAGCGATGACCGCAGGTGCGTCTTTCGCGACCGAATGTATCGCACCGGCAAACCCCGGCGGCGGTTGGGATTTCACCTGCCGCCAGATCGCAAACATCATGTATGAGATCAAGGCAATTGACGCACCGATGCAGGTGACCAACATGGCGGGTGGTGGCGGCGGTGTGGCTTTTGCCGCTGTTGTCGCAGATCACAATACCGACGCCGATCTGATTGTCGCGGCATCCTCGGCCACCACGACCCGTCTGGCGCAGAACGCCTTTGCCGGCATGACCGCCGATCAGGTGCGTTTCGTCGGTGCCATCGGTGCCGATCCCGGCGTGATCGTTGTCGCCAAGGACAGCCCGTTCAAAAACCTGAAAGACATGGTGGAAGCGATCAAGGCCGATCCGTCCTCGGTCGCGTTTGCAGGCGGGTCGGCTGTCGGTGGCTTTGACCACATGAAGCCCTTGCAGATCATGAAGGCCGCAGGTTTCAATGACATCACCAAGATCAAGTATATCGGTGTCGATGGTGGCGCCGATGCGATCACCCAGACCATCGGTGGCTTCACGCAGGCGATGACCGGCGACATGTCGGAAATCGTCGGCTTCGTGAAATCGGGTGACGTGCGGGTTCTGGCCGTGCTGACGGATGAACGGGTGCCGGGCTTTGACGATATCCCCACCGCGAAAGAGCAGGGCTATGACGTGGTTGCCGTCAACTGGCGCGGCGCCTATGTGCCCAAAGGCATCTCGGATGAGGAGTTCAACACCTGGGCGACCCGGCTACAAGCCGTTGCAGACAGCGAGCAGTGGAAAACCGCGATGACCGAAAACGGGCTTGCACCGTTTACCAAGGTCGGCCCGGATTTCCAGAACTGGGTTGACGGTGTGATTGCACAAACTGTTGAGCTTTCGAAAGAAATCGGGGTCATCCAGTAATGCGCGGCGACCGGATTTTTGGTCTGGCCATGATGATCATCGCGCTGGGGTATATCCTCAGCGCGACGACCATCCGGACCAGCTTTATGTCGGATCCGGTCGGTCCCCGGATATTTCCTTATATTATTGGTGGCTTGACCATGCTTTGCGCAGTGTCGATGGTGCTGCGACCTGACCCGGATTCGGATTGG
>NZ_JAKDLJ010000245.1 GCF_030452865.1 Pseudorhodobacter sp. | reverse complement strand
CACGCTATGTCTACAATGCGGACGAAGCGGCCGTTGTCGGTTTGGTGCAACCAAAGAAATGAGCAGCCGTCTAGTTCCAGAAACGCCGGACAAGAGACGGTGGTGTTGCCCGCAAGTAGTCGTCATGACTGAACCAAACCAGCGCTTTCTTTCGTCGGGAAAATGCAACTGCGTCCCAGCCGAAAGCGATTGCAAACCCAAATAGCGCGGCCCAATCCTCCACGCCCGCATCGTCACCAACGACGCATCGCCGGAGGATCGCATCGGCATCCAAACCCGTCTGATTTCGGAAGTTTACCGCCTTGTCCGCGCTCTCTGAAGATTCAAAAACGACCTTTAACTTAACAAAGCACAAATCTTCTTGTTCAGCCAATCGCTTCGCCAGAGTCCATGCAATACGGTTGAGGTCTCCCCCCGGTGAAGCGCTGAAGGCAACTTCCTCCCACGCTCGCGGGCGAATGCGAAAATGTTCCGCCACGGCGAGAGCAGCATCATGCTTCCTTAGCAACTCGATTGGGAGGGTGTCGTCAAGCACGAAAAACATGAGATTCCTAAAAGCACATACTCGACGCACCGTCTACGCAGGCGTTGTCCTCAGACTGTGGGAGGAAACTGTTGTCGCCGTCAACTGGATGTCGCCTTAGGGCTCAAAGTAGATTGCAACAAAAAGCCCCGCCGTTTCCAGCGGGGCTCTCTATTCTGTACCGTGTGCGGCCCGCGTATTGCTAGCGCAATTCGCTACACCGCACCGGTCGCGCTAGCGCGACCTTACCAATCTTCGCGTTGCACTACGCGGGTCAGGACGGGAAGTTTCATCGCGCCAAGGCGCAGGGCCTCACGCGCAATAACTTCCGACACGCCGTCGATTTCAAACATCACGCGACCCGGTTTCACCTTGGCTGCCCAATAATCGTCAGAGCCCTTCCCTTTACCCATCCGTACTTCAACCGGCTTGGACGAGACCGGAACATCCGGGAAAATCCGGATCCAGACGCGGCCTTGACGCTTCATGTGGCGGGTGATGGCACGACGCGCGGCCTCGATCTGGCGCGCAGTCACACGCTCCGGCTCGGTCGCTTTCAGGCCGAAGGTGCCGAAGTTCAGCAAGAAACCGCCTTTGGCCTCACCGCTGATCTTGCCTTTGAACTGTTTGCGGAACTTGGTCCGTTTAGGTTGCAACATCTTTTATGCTCCCTCAGTTACGTTCGCGGCGCGGTTGACGCGGAACAGCGCCTTCCTGTGCCTCGGCGTGACGACGATCATGTGCTTGTGGATCATGCTCAAGGATTTCACCCTTAAAGATCCAGACCTTGATCCCGATGATACCATAAGCAGTCAGTGCTTCATGATGCGCATAGTCGATATCGGCGCGCAACGTATGCAGCGGAACGCGGCCTTCACGATACCATTCGGTCCGCGCGATTTCCGCGCCACCAAGACGGCCAGCCACGTTGACACGGATGCCCAAGGCCCCCATGCGCATCGCGTTCTGAACACCACGCTTCATGGCGCGGCGGAAAGAGACCCGACGCTCCAACTGCTGCGCAATCGATTCAGCCACCAGCTTGGCATCCATTTCCGGCTTGCGGATCTCAACAATGTTGAGGTGCAATTCGGACGCGGTAAAAGCGGTCAGCTTCTTGCGAAGCGTTTCAATATCAGCGCCTTTTTTGCCGATGATGACACCTGGACGTGCTGCGTGAATGGTCACGCGGCACTTCTTGTGCGGGCGTTCAATGATGACCTTGGAGACGCCCGCCTGGGCGGCTTCCTTGTGAATAAACTCGCGCATGCGCAGATCTTCCAGCAACAGGTTGCCGTAATCCTTGCTATCCGCGAACCAGCGGCTGTCCCAGGTGCGGTTGACCTGGAGGCGCATACCGATCGGATTGACCTTCTGACCCATTATGCGGACTCCCCTTTTTGACGAACCAAAATGGTCAACTGGCTAAACGGCTTCATGATTTTGCCGAAACGGCCACGCGCACGCGGACGCCCGCGCTTCAGCGTCAGGTTCTTGCCGCAGTAAGCTTCGGCCACGATCAACTCATCCACATCAAGACCGTGGTTGTTTTCAGCGTTGGCAATTGCCGACTGGAGGCATTTTTTCACATCACCCGCGATCCGCTTTTTGGAGAAGGTTAGGTCGGCCAAAGCCTTGTCCACCTTCTTGCCACGGATCAGACCAGCGACGAGGTTCAGTTTTTGCGGCGAGGTGCGAAGCATCTTGGCAAGCGCCATTGCTTCGTTATCTGCCACGCGGCGCGGATTTTTTGCCTTGCCCATGACTTATTTCCTCTTGGCTTTTTTATCGGCAGCGTGACCGTAATAGGTCCGTGTCGGAGAATATTCACCGAACTTCTGGCCGATCATTTCTTCGGTCACCGATACCGGGACATGCTTTTTGCCATTGTAGACGCCGAACGTCAGACCGACGAACTGCGGCAGGATGGTAGAACGACGCGACCAGATCTTGATCACTTCGTTTTTGCCGGATTCGCGCGACTTTTCTGCCTTTTTCAGCATGTAGCCGTCGACGAACGGGCCTTTCCAGATTGAACGTGCCATGGATTAGCGACCCTTCTTGGCGTGACGCGACCGGACAATATACTTGTCGGTGGTCTTGTTCTTACGGGTACGGTTGCCCTTGGTGCCTTTGCCCCATGGTGTAACCGGGTGACGACCGCCCGAGGTACGGCCTTCGCCGCCGCCATGCGGGTGATCGATCGGGTTCATTGCCACACCGCGAACGGTCGGGCGGATACCCTTGTGACGCATGCGGCCCGCTTTACCGAAGTTCTGGTTCGAATGGTCGGCGTTGGAAACCGCACCCACCGTTGCGATACATTCCTGACGCACCATGCGGAGTTCGCCCGAAGACAGGCGGATCTGTGCGTAACCACCGTCACGGCCGACAAACTGCGCGTATGTGCCAGCAGCGCGCGCAATCTGCCCGCCCTTGCCCGGCTTCATTTCGACGTTGTGAACGATTGTGCCGATTGGCATGCCGGAAAACGGCATCGCGTTGCCCGGCTTTACGTCGGTTTTCTTGCCCGCGACCACAGAATCGCCCACAGCCAGGCGCTGCGGCGCAAGGATGTAGTTCAGCGTTCCGTCTTCGTATTTGATCAGCGCGATGAATGCCGTGCGGTTGGGGTCATATTCGATCCGCTCAACCACCGCAGCCATGTCATGCTTGGTGCGCTTGAAATCCACGATCCGGTAAAGGCGCTTCGCCCCACCGCCGTGATGCCACATTGTAATACGTCCGGTGTTGTTCCGGCCGCCCGATTTGGTCAAACCCTCAGTAAGGTGTTTGACCGGACGGCCTTTCCACAGCTCCGAACGGTCGATCAGAACCAACCCGCGTTGGCCAGGCGTCGTCGGTTTATACGACTTGAGTGCCATGCTCTCTGTCTTCCGTTAGCTTGGGGGCCGCGTGAGGCGACCCGAGGTTATAGGGCTCCGTAGATCCCCGATTGTCGTCACAGGACGGGCAGCGGTTGCCGATTTCCTGCGTCACGAAAAAATCCACGGCCCCGAGGAAACCCGAGGCCGTGAGATTCGCCGCCTTCTATCAAAGCCCGGTAGAGACGTCGATAGTGTTTCCCTCTTCGAGGGTCACATAGGCTTTTTTCTTGTCGGAACGAACGCCGGGGCGCCCTTTGAACCGCTTGACCTTGCCTTTGGTGATGGAGGTGTTCACGGCCTTCACCTTGACGCCAAAGACCGCTTCAACAGCTTCTTTGATCATCGGCTTGGTCGCATCCATCGCCACCTGAAACACAACGGCATTGGCCTCAGACGCCATCGTTGCCTTCTCGGTGATGATCGGCTTGCGGATCACATCGTAATGGTTTGGCTTCACGCTCATTTCAAACGAGCCTCCAGTGCTTCGACCCCTGCTTTGGTGATCACCAACTGATCCCGCTTCAGGATGTCATAGACGTTTGCACCCATGATCGGCAGAACATCGAGGGTTTCGATGTTGCGCGCAGCAAGGGCGAAGTTGCCGTCAATTTCCGCACCGTCGATGATCAGCACGCGCTTCCAACCCAATTCCTTGACCATCTTGGCAAGGGTGGAGGTTTTCGCATCGGCCATCGTCGCTGCGTCCAGAATGATCAACTCACCCGCTTTGGCCTTGGCCGACAGCGCGTGACGCAAACCAAGCGCACGGAACTTCTTGGGCAGATCATGCGCATGGCTGCGCGGGGTCGGACCCTTGTAGATACCACCGTGACGGAAGATCGGCGCGCCTTTGTCACCATGGCGCGCGCCACCGGTGCCTTTTTGACGGTAAATCTTCTTGGTCGAGTAGCTTACGTCCGAACGTCCCAGCGTCGAGTGGGTGCCGGCCTGGGCTTTCGCCCGTTGCCAGCGCACAACACGGTGCAGGATGTCGGCGCGCGGCTCAAGGCCAAACAGCGCCTCATTGAGGTCGATGGAACCGGCTTTGCCGCCGTCCAGCTTGATGACATCAGCCTTCATTCTTCTCGCCTCCATCTTCTGCCGGGGTTTCATCGTCACCACCGGTGCTGGCTTCCGCTGCTGCCAAAGCCGCTTCTTCGGCGGCTGCCGCTTCTGCTGCCAATTCGGCCGCGCGTTTTGCTTCTTCTACCGCCGCTGCATGTGCGGCCGCTTCTGCCGAAGCCTTTGCGGCTGCTGCTGCCGAACGCAAAGCCGCCGGAACAATCGCGCTTTCGGAAACGGCTTTCTTGACCGCATCCTTGATTGTCACCCAACCACCTTTGGAGCCGGGAACCGCGCCCTTGATCATGATCAGGCCGCGATCGGTGTCAGTGCGAACCACTTGCAGATTTTGCGTCGTGATCCGGGTCGACCCCATATGGCCCGCCATTTTCTTGCCCTTGAACACCTTGCCGGGGTCCTGGCACTGGCCGGTCGAACCGTGGGAACGATGCGAAACAGACACACCATGCGAGGCACGAAGGCCGCCGAAGTTGTGACGTTTCATCGCCCCCTGAAAGCCTTTACCGATCGAGGTGCCGGAGACATCCACGAACTGGCCTTCGAAGTAATGGTCGGCGATGATTTCCTCGCCGACATCAATCATGCAGTCCGCAGTGACGCGGAATTCAGCAATCTTGCGCTTCGGCTCAACCGAAGCCTTGGCAAAATGGCCGCGCATCGCAGCAGTTGTCCGCTTGGCTTTGGCTAGCCCTGCACCAAGCTGCACGGCGGTATAACCGTCGCGATCAGCGGTGCGCTGCGCCACAACCTGCAGGTTGTCGAGTTGAAGAACGGTCACAGGAACCTGCTTGCCGTCCTCAAGAAACAGCCGGGTCATGCCCAGCTTCTTTGCAATAACGCCAGAGCGCATAATCTGATGCCCCCTTATACTTTGATTTCGACGTCAACACCCGCAGCGAGATCGAGCTTCATCAGCGCGTCCACGGTCTGGGGGGTCGGATCG
>NZ_JAKDLJ010000244.1 GCF_030452865.1 Pseudorhodobacter sp. | reverse complement strand
CCACGGCTTTGTCGTCCGATACCGACAGTGACCAATCGGGCAATGGGGCCAGAATATCCAGCAACGTCAGCACATCATTGCCCCAGTGTTCCGAGATGTTGCCCTTTGCCAAGGTCACGCTGCCCGGAAATTGCTGGTTGAGACTGGTGAGCGTTGCCTTGTCCGGTGCGTAGCCGCGCGCTGACACGGTGCCATCCTCGGCCTTCTGGGCGGCGAAAACAAACGGGCTGACCTGCGGCAGCGACGCGCCGAAAAAGCCCAACCCATACGCACCCGCCGCCAGCAGAACCAAAAGAGCCAAAGCCAGCAAGGCAAACATTCCGCTGCGCTTCTTTTGCGCGGGCGGCGGCGGCGTGGCGACAGGTCTCGCCGTTTGTGTTTTCATCACATGACTGGCGGTATAGGTCGGATCAATCGCGCGCAGCACATCCTCAGCGGTTTGGAACCGGTCCGCCGGATCGGGCGCTGCCATTCTGGCGATCAGCGATTTCAGCGGTTCCGGCACGCCGTCGACATCGGGCGGTTGCTGTTTCAGCCGCAAAAGCTGCATCGGGTTTTCACCAACATCCGGCGACTTGCCGCGAAATGTAGCAAGCAACAGCACGCCGAGTGAATAGATATCGGACCTTGTGTCCGACATTCCGTTCAACTGCTCGGGTGCGGCATAGGCGTATTTTCCGGCGAATTCATTGCCAACCACGGTTTCCGCGCCGGGGTTTTCATCTTTCGCAATTCCGAAATCAATGATGACCGCCTGTTCGGGGCGTCCATCGCGCAGGATGATGTTGTCGGGCGACAGATCGCGATGGACAATGCCCTTGGCATGGGCGGCAACCAGACCTTGCAAAACCCGCGCCGCCACTTTGAGCAGGTCGTCCGCCGTCAAGCCACCGCTGAGCATTTTTGCTTCCAGCGACGGTCCTTCGACGTAATCCATCACCAGATAGACCTGCCCTTCGGCTGTGCGCTGATTTTCGGAATAGCGCACGATCGCATCATGGCGGATATCGCGGATTGCTTCTTCGCGCGTCATCAGGCGCAGGTAGTTCTCATTCTTCGAAAGCTCCGCCTGCAACACCTTGATCGCGACCTGCCGCCCCGAAATCTCGGAGCGGGCGCGATAAACGTCGGATGTGCCGCCCCGGCCCAACAGCGCCTCAATCCGGTAGGTGTTGTTCAACACGTCACCGGCTTTGAACGTGTCGTCCGCGCGGAACTTTGTCATGTAACGCCCTTCAACGGCAAACGGGCATCAGCTCAGCGCCTGAAACTCTACCCGGCGGTTTTCTTCGGCTTTGGGGTCATCCTTGTTGAACAAAAAACGTTTGCCCATGCCGACGGCTTCCAGTCGCGCGGTGGGAATACCGCAATCGTCGACCAGAAAACGCTTCACCTCCTCCGCACGCAAGAGCGACAGTTTTTCATTATAGGCATCGGTGCCGGAGGCGTCGGTATGGCCGACGATGCGGAAAACGCCAACATCTGCGGTCTTCATAGCCGTGCAAAGCGTGGCGAGTTTGGGCCGCTCATCGGGCCGCAGTACTGCACTGTCGAAATCGAACGAGATCCGCACGTTGATTTGCGCCTCCTTTTCGATCTCGGAATAGGCGACAGGGCTGATGACTGTACCCGCCGCGCCGGAAACAGTCGGCAAAGCTGCCGCGTCAGTGCTTGTCACCAGTTTCAGGCCACGGGTTTTTTGCTTTTGGAATTGGGCCTGCAATTGCTCGGCTGTCGCGGTCGCGGCATCAACGTCTTGCGCCTGCGCAGGCAGGTGCAGGCCAAGCCCGGCTAGGATGACAGCCGCGATCAAAAGGGGTTTGGATATCAACATTGTAAAATACCTCGCAGAAAAAGGAAAATTCCTGTCTGAAAATACACCATGCGGTGCTTCCAAACAACGGTTATCACGGGGCGGTTCCGCCGCCGCCCGATAGCGATTGCCGCGGTTCATGCAAATGCGTATCCCAAATGCCGCAAAATTGTTCCTTTGTCGCGCAATTTGGATTACGGTCAGGTCAATCTGATTTCAAACATACAGCAGTAACTTTCATGCGTCTTCTTCCAATCCTGGCCATCGTTGGCGCCGTCGCTGCCCTTCCCTTGGTCTGGATCGTTTCTGCGCATTTTTTTGCGCCGAATAAGGGCGGGGAAAGCAAACCGCTGTTTTCAGATGCGCCCGCGGGGTCGGCGGTGGACAGCGCCGCGCGGATCGAGATTGAAATTCTGCGCCAGCAGATGGAAGACATGCAAACGCGACTTGGCACTGTGGAGGATGAGTTGTCGCGCCTGCAAAACGCGCCGCGCCAGCCGTTTGATCTGGGAAACGAAAGCGGGGATGAGCCGTTGGAACGGCTGGGCGAAAACCAGATCGTCGACAGCTACGCGCAGGTTGTGTTGATTGCGGGGCGGCGCAAGATCAATGTCGGGCTGTCTACTGCGGGGCCGAGTCTCCTGGTCCAGATGTTCGGGATGCCGCGTGAACAGTTGACGGATGATTGTGAGGCAATGACCAACCCGACGTTGAAAGCCATGCTGGTCACAGAAGACGTTGGCCCGATCCGCGTGTCAATGCTGCGCCCTGCGGTGGAGTCACTTAAACGGGTGTTTGAGAAAGTGAAAAAAGTGGATGTGGACCTGTACAACCGCATTGCGACCTCAGGCTCCCTCTGCGTTCGGCGTATTCGCGGGTCGCAGAGCTCCGTTTCCAACCATGCCTTCGGCCTTGCGGTCGATCTGAATATTGACGGCAAGCTGGACACGTTGGGCGACGGGAAAACCCAGCTTGGCCTGACGATCCTGTCGGATTTCTTCCAGGAGGAGGGTTGGTTCTGGGGCGCTGCCTTTTCGCGTGAGGATTCTATGCATTTCGAAGTGGCGAAAGAAACGCTTGAAAAGTGGCGTAGTGCCGCGCAGATCTGAGGTTTCCGCCCTTTTCGCACATTTTTGACAGCCCGCGCCTTGAGCGGACGTTCGCGAGGCTTTGCAGAAGCTGCGCGACCCGCTACATTGTAAAGATCAATTTTCACGGGCTCTCTGTTCGGGTCCGAAATCCTGCGGGGGAGGAATGCTCCACCAATTCAGATTTTTATTTTCAGGGGTGCTGTTTGCGGCGCTGACCTTGTTGTGGCCCGATGCCGCCTTGGCCAAACGTGTTGCACTTGTGATCGGCATGGCGAAGTACCAGCATATCGAGAGCCTCGACAATACCGCCAATGACGCGCGCTTGATCGCAGATACCCTGCGTGGCATCGGCTTTGACGTGACGCTGGTGATTGACGCGGGCTATGCCGAATTGTCGAAGTCCATGGATAGCTTCGCGTTTGATGCCGAAACGGCGGAGCTTGCGCTGATCTATTTCGCCGGCCACGGGATCGAAGTGCAGGGCGAAAACTATCTGGTGCCAATTGACGCCGATGTCCGTTCCAACCGCGATGTGCAGCGGCAATCCGTGTCATTGGACAACCTGCTTGCCACGGTGGACCGGGCGCGGGTGATGCGAATTGTCGTTCTGGACAGCTGCCGCAACAACCCGTTTGGCGATGCCATTGACGCGACCGCCAAGGCAAACGCGAAACCGGTGGGTCTTGCCCCCGCCAATCCGGAACGCGGCACCCTGGTTGCCTATGCCGCGCGGGATGGTCAGGTGGCCTTGGATGGTAACGGCGCCAATAGCCCCTTTGCGCTGGCTTTGGCTGACAGGATGAAGGTTCCGGGGCTGGAGATCAGCCTGATGTTCCGGCAGGTCCGCGATGAGGTGCTGGCCAAGACCTTCAACCAGCAGGAGCCGCACACCTATGGCTCGCTTTCCGGTGTGCCGTTCTATCTTGCGGGTCCGGCAGAGGGTGACGCCCCGGCCTCGGGCGATCTGCGGGTGGCATGGTCGGGGGTGCGCCCGGATCAGGAAAAGCAACTGATCGCGTTGGCGGAACTTGGCGATACCCGGTCAATGGTCGGCTTGGCCTATATGCGGCTGAACCCCGAAGCCGGGCGTTTTGACCCGGCAGAGGCGTTTGGCCTGTTGTCCCGTGCGGCGAAGGCCGGTTCCCCGGAGGCGGAGTTTGAACTTGCCAAGCTCTATGAGCGTGGGCTTGGCGTGCCGCAGAACTACCCGGAGGCATTACGGCTCTATCAGGCGGCGGCGGATCAGAATTTTGCTGATGCGATCAACGATCTTGGTTTTTTGTACTATCAAGGTGAATTGGGGCTGAAACAGGACCCCGCGACAGCCCTGAAACTGTTTGAGCGCGCCGCTGATCTGCGCCACCCGCAGGCGTTGTTCAATTTCTCGGCGCTGATAGACGATGGGCTGATCAAGGGTAAAGGACCGAAGGATGCCGCAAAATATCTTTACGCCGCCCTGCGTAGCGGTGCCAAGGATGTGTTGGATTTGTTGGAGGATCGGCCCAACATGTTCAGCGTGGAAACGCGCCGTGAGTTGCAAAAGAAACTGGCGGCAGAGGGGTTCTATAGCGGGGAAATTGACGGAAACTTTGGTCCCGGCACACAAAAAGCCGCGCGTCTGGCGTTTGGACTGACCGCTTGATCCGGTTATTTGTTTGATGTTTGAAATTTGAAACCTGGTTGCAGAAAGGAATTATCATGTACGGAAAGCATAGTTTATTCGCGGGAGCCGCCGTTGTCGTCGCAGTCAGTCTTGGCTTGGCTGGCATGGCGTTGGCGAAGCCCTTGCCGGTCGCGCCCGGAATGGCCGGGCCAATCAGCTACGATCAATTCGAAATGACCTTTGAAAGCCTTGGGGCCGACGACGGCACCGCAATCGAGGAGCCAACTGACCCCGAATACCCTGGCGAAGGTGGGTCAGAAGAGCCAGACGACTATTGCAGCGACGGTTGCGTGGATGACCACGAAGGGACGGACGGTAGCACCGGTCCTGCCCTTACCACCGTGCGAACGACCAGAATCGTGACTCTGCTGGACAATATGGCAAAAGATTGCGCAGCCTATGCGGAACTGGACCGGATTGACTGTCTGCGTGACAAACTGCAAACCGCCTTGCGCGAAATTCCAAGTGCGGGACGCTATGATGACATGCGTAGAGCAGTCCAGGCTGCGGTTCTGGAGCTGGATGCGGTTGTGCGCCAAAACCTCGACCCTTCAGTCGCGCCGGTGCGCCGTGCGGTCAGGACGCCAAACGGTTTGCGCGCCAACAAAACCCCGATTCGCCGGATTGCTGCTTCGCGCGCCGCGCGGGCAAATGCGCAGGCATCGGCGGTGCTGGACAAACTGTCGACCACCCTGCTGCGGTCGTCTTCGGATTCCGCGACCAAGCGGGTGCATTATGAGCGAGCTGCCCAAGCGATCAACAGTGCCAAAGTGCTTTTGCGTTCCACTTGACCTGTGAGGGGGCGGCACCGCCCCCTCCCGGCAGCATGGCGTCCAACAGCGGGAGGACTGAATGTCGTGCGCGCCTGCCGCCCCGGGTCTATTTCACGCGGG
>NZ_JAKDLJ010000243.1 GCF_030452865.1 Pseudorhodobacter sp. | reverse complement strand
TCGCGATCCGGCGGCGTTTTTGTTTGATGAACCGCTGTCCAACCTCGATGCCAAGCTGCGCGTGCAGATGCGACTGCAAATCAAGGAGATGCAGCGCAATGTTGGCACCACATCGCTTTATGTGACGCATGACCAGACCGAGGCGATGACTTTGGCCGACCGCTTGATCGTGATGAACAGCGGCGTGGCGGAGCAGATCGACACGCCAATGGCGATCTATGACCGGCCCGCAAACATCTTTGTCGCCGGATTCATCGGCTCCCCCGCAATGAATATTCTGCCGGTCACTTTGGCCGCAGATTTCGCCACGCTTGCGGATGGGCAACGTATTGCCATGCAGATACCCGCCGCTGACCGCGCAGGGCAAAAGGCGTTTATCGGTTTGCGCCCGGAACACCTGACGCAGACTGACGAAAGCAACCCGAACGCCATCGCCCTGACGGTGCGCGCGGTCGAAACGCTCGGCGCGGATGCCTACGCCCATGCCGCGCTGACGGGTCATGCAGCGACCGAAGTTGTGGTGCGGGTTCCGGGTGCCCATCCCCCGGCTGTCGGGGCAAAAATGCATGTTCTCGCCGCCCTGGAAAGCACACATCTTTTTGATGCCGCAACCAAGGCACGGATGTAACCCGATCTGGGTCAGGGTTCAGCGGCGCCGTTCCGCCATTGCCGCGTCATATGCCGCAACGAGACCGCGCGCTTTCGCGCGAACGGTTTGCAGGCTGTCGCCGGGCCGATAGACAGCGGTGCCAAGACCGAAGGTTTTGACCCCCACGCGGGTATATTCCGCCATGTTTCCCGCGTCGACCCCGCCGACGGCACCAACGACCGCCCCTTGCGGTAAAACCGCCATCAGCGCAGAAATTCCCGCCGGACCAAGGATCGAGGCCGGAAAGAACTTCAAGCCCGAAGCCCCGGCATCAAGCGCATCGAATGCCTCGGTCGGGGTCAGAACGCCGGGCATCGTGACCATTCCGCGATTGGCGGCATGGGCGATGACACGGGGCCGCATGTTAGGGCTGACCATCAAACGCCCGCCTGCATCCGCGACCTGATCGACGTGACCCGTCGTCAGCATCGTGCCACCGCCAACCAGCGCATGACCGCCATGGGCCTTCGCGATGATTTCAATCGAGCGGAACGGATCGGGGGAGTTCAACGGCACCTCCAATGCCTCGAACCCTTCCGCAATCAGCAGGTCAGCCACTGCTGCGGCCTCCTTCGGGGTGATCCCGCGCAGGATTGCCACCAGCCCGCGTTTCAGTTTCGGCCATTCCACGTTGCCCATCAGAACCTCCAGATTTCACGCGCGGCGGCCAGAAGCCCTTGCCGTGAGGCGTTTTCCGCATCAACAGTTTTCATCGACAACCCGGCGCGGGTCAGGACTGCGGCATAAAGCGCACCCAACCCCTGTTGGCCGACCAAAGTGACGCTTTTCAATGCATTTCCTGCAACTTGGCGACCCACTTCAGCCCCGATCAAGAGGCCAGAAAGCCGCGCCTGAGTCGCTTCGCGTCCGCGATAGTCAAGAAGCTGTCCGGCCCGTAGCGGGAACAGCGCCTCCGTCAGCAAGCCGGGATCGGCCATCGCCTGATCGGCTGCGGCCAGAAAGTCGGGGTCATCGGGCGCAATGGCGTAGGTTTCCGGCATAGCGTGGCGCAGGATGCTTTGCCGCGACAGAAGGTCAAACAATTCACCGGTAATGTAGCTGGCAAAGCCCGTCACCGCACCATCTTGCAAATTTGCCCATTTGCAATGGGTGCCGGGCAGGCAGACCAGCCCCTCGATAGCTTGGTTTGCAAGCCCGAAAAGCTGCGTCTCCTCACCGCGCATCACGTCCGGGTGTGCCGCATCGCGCTGCGCGAGGCCGGGCAGGATGCGGATGTCGCGCGGGTTCGGCAGGTCGGCCAACAAGTGACCGGGCAGCCGCACTGCCTTCGCCGCCAATGCGGTGATCGGTGCAGGTAGATCGGCATAGGGCGCTTCGAACCAGCCCTGACGCGCGCCTGCCATGCCGCAGATAAGAATCGGCAGATCGGCTGGTGCCTCGGCGCGGGCAAGATGCGCGGCCAGCACGGGGGCGAAGCCTGCTGTGACGCAATGGCTCATGCCCTCTGGTCCACGGCTTTCGCCATGCAGTCGGCCATCACGCGCCATCACCCAAAGCCGGAAGCTGGACGTGCCCCAATCAACCGCGACGAAATCCGCCATCATGCCCATTCCCCTAGCGCCCGATATCAACCGGCGGATCGAAGCGACCGGCGAAATCCAGCGGCAGGATGAAGGTCGCTCCTGCGTCCGGTGCCTGCTTACGCGCAGCATGATCCATGTCGTGAAAGGCACTTGTCACCAGCATTTGCCGCGCGTCCCGACCTACAAAAGCCGGGCAGGTCAGATTGGCGGCGGGCAGTTGGAATTCACCTATCGCGCGCCCATCGGGGGCAAAGCCCAAAACCTGCCCGGTGCCAAACATCGCCACCCAAAGATTCCCCGCCGCATCCGTCACGGCACCATCGGGCCAATGCAACCCAGTTATGAAATCCTGCGGTGCCGCTAGTACCCGGCCATTCGTGGGGTCGGTTTCGACACTCTGGATACGCCGTGTCGGTGTATCGGTGAAATAGGCGGTGCGGCCATCGGGCGCGAAACAGATCGCATTGGGAATGGTGATGCCGTCCCACAACTTTTCGACCTTACCGCGAAAGTAACGATAAATGCTGCCCGCACCTTCTTCCGCCTGCCAACCCATCGTACTGATCCAGAAAGCACCGGACGGATGCACCCGCGCGTCATTGGACCGTAGCGTTGGATTGTCGGCCTCTAGGGCCACATGCAAATCCAGCGCGCCGCTGGCCGGATTGCGGAAATAAAGCCCATCCTCCGCCAGCAAAAGCTGACGCCCCTGCGCCGTCACCGCCATTGCACTAGCGGCAAGAGGCAGATCATGCACCACAGTTTCACCCGCCGCGATAAGGCGCATGAACAGGCGCTTGGCCGGGATGTCAAACCACCACGCCAAATCAGTCACGGGGTCATAGCCCGGGCCTTCGCCCAGTTCCAATCTGTGGGGACCCAGCACTACCATTCCGCAAATGACCCATCTGCATGGCGCCAGATCGGGTTGCGCCAGCGGTGGCCCTCGCGCGCGCGCTCAATCACATAGTCCTCGTCGATCTCCACCCCAAGGCCCGGACCCATCGGGATATCAACCATGCCGTCACTATAGCGGAACACGTCCTTGTTCTTGGCATAATCCAGCAAGTCATTGGTGCCGTTGTAGTGGATGCCAAGGCTCTGTTCCTGAATGAAGGCGTTGTAAGTGACAGCATCCAGTTGCAGACAAGCGGCGAGTGCGATGGGACCAAGCGGACAATGCGGGGCGACTGCCACGTCATACGCTTCCGCCATCGTCGCGATCTTGCGACATTCGGTAATGCCGCCCGCGTGGGACAGGTCGGGCTGAATGATATCGACCACCGCCTCCTCAAACACCGACTTGAAGTCCCAGCGCGAAAACAGCCGTTCGCCCAATGCGATCGGGGTGCTGGACAGGCTGGCAATTTCACGCAGCGCCTCACGGTTTTCGCTGAGCACCGGTTCTTCGATGAACATCAGCCCGTAGGGTTCCAACTCCTTGACCAACATGCGCGCCATCGGGCGATGCACGCGGCCGTGAAAATCAACTGCGATGCCGATATTGCGGCCGACCGCTTCGCGTACCAGTGCCACCCGCTCCACCGCTGCGTCAATCTTGTCGTGGCTGTCGACGATCTGCAATTCCTCGGTGCCGTTCATCTTGAGCGCCGTAAAGCCTCGCGCCACGACTTCTTTCGCGCCATCTGCAACATCAGAAGGCCGGTCGCCGCCAATCCACGAATAAACCTTGATCCGGTCGCGGCACTGCCCGCCCAATAACTCATGCACCGGCACGTCAAGCGCACGGCCCTTGATATCCCACAGCGCCTGATCAATGCCCGCCAACGCGCTCATATGGATAGCCCCGCCTCGGTAGAAGCCGCCGCGATACATTACTTGCCAATGGTCCTCAATCCGGCGTGGATCCTGCCCGATCAGGTAATCGGCCAGTTCATGCACCGCCGCCTCTACCGTCAGCGCCCGACCTTCAACGACCGGTTCACCCCAACCGGAAACGCCTTCATCGGTTTCGATTTTCAAGAACAACCAGCGCGGCGGCACTATAAAGGTTTTCAGAGCAGTAATTTTCATCAACGAACTCCTGATCACGCCTCAAAGGGCATCCATTTTATGCGCCATCGCCAAGTCACGCGCCGCCAGATCGAGAATGGCCTCCGCCGCCAATCGCGCGGCTTTTCCATCGCGCAGGCGCAGGGCATCAACCACAGCCCCATGAACGCGGATCGCTTCGGCCCGTTCATCCGGCGACAGAATCGCGGTCGCCTGCAATGCAAATGTCAGCGCGGCGTCGATCAACTTGCCGATCTGGCGAAAGACCGGGTTATGGCTGGCGGCATAAAGCTCACGGTGAAAGATGATATCCGCGCGGGAGAAGTGGTCGATATCACCGCCCGCCGCTTGCATCTCGCGAAACGCTGCGTCGATGGCACCGATTTCAGCCAAGCTCGCGCGCTTGGCGGCCAGTTCGGCGACCAACGGCTCTATCCCGCGCCGGGTTTCGAGGATTGAATCAAACAACCGGTTGTCCAGCGTCCCCTCGGGGTGCCATTCGATAATCTGCGGGTCCAGAATGTTCCAGCGTTCTGGGTCGGCCACCTGCGTTCCGACGCGCGAGCGGGTGACGACAAGCCCTTTGGCATCCAGCGTTTTCAGGGCTTCGCGGATAACCGTCCGGCTGACGCCATAGTCCACACAAAGATCCGGCTCCCTCGGCAGCATTGCGCCCGGCGCAAAACGGCCCGACAGGATGTCACCGGCCAGTGCGCGCACAACATCGGGCATAACACGCGGTCGGCGCAGCTTTGTGGCCTCTGGTGTGATCATCCGTCCGCTCCCGTTCGCCCGGCAATTCATCGCATACTTCATTCATCAGATCAAGAATGTTTGCTGGTATGATGAAATAGATTGGGTCGAATCCAGTGGCGGGAACGGAGACTCGCCCGGTTCAACGGAGGATACCCATGAAATTCCTGAGGAAGGATCTTTGTGCAAGCGCCATCGCCGCCGCACCCATTGTCGCGATGAGTGCGGCTTATGCAGACGAGATAAAAATCGGCTTTATCGTGAAAACGGCCAGAGGAGCCCTAGTTCCAGGACGAATGGAAATTCGCCGATGAGGCTGCTGCCGAAAAGGGCTTCACCTTGGCAGAAATGGGCGCGGAAGATGGCGAAAAGGTCATGTCGGCCATCGACAATCTGGGTGCGCAAGGCGTGCAGGGCTTTGTCGTTTGCACCCCTGACGTGAATTTGGGGTCGGGCATGGTTGCCTGAGCTGCGGCCCATAACATGAAGATGATGACCGTCGATGACCG
>NZ_JAKDLJ010000014.1 GCF_030452865.1 Pseudorhodobacter sp. | reverse complement strand
TCCCTCCCCCCCCCACTGCTTCTTTGTTTTGGTCTCCGCGGGGGGGGGGGGGGGGGGCCCCCCCCCCCCCCTGCTCGTTTCCAAAGGACAGACTATGCCGGACTACGCTCAGTTGACTCAAACTCTCGACGCGCTGTGTCACGGTGAAACCGACAGCGTGGCATTGATGGCGACCATCACCTGCGAGTTGCACCGCGCGCATGAACTGGCGGACTGGACCGGCTTTTACCGTGTTACCGCGCCTCAGACTCTGAAAATCGGCCCCTACCAGGGCGGCCACGGTTGCCTTGTCATCCCATTCTCGCGCGGTGTCTGCGGTGCGGCAGCACGAACCGGGCAGCCGCAATTGGTGCCGGATGTCAACGCATTCCCCGGCCATATTGCTTGCGTTTCCTCCACCCGCTCGGAACTGGTGCTTCCGGTGTGGAACGGCGAAGGCATACTGCTCGGCGTGCTCGACCTTGACAGCAACAGCCCGGATGCGTTCAACGAAACCGATGTCCGCGAATTGACCGCGTTGCTGGCCCGTTTGTTCCAGCACGCCTGCTGAAAGACCCGCCATGCTCCTCACCCTGCACCACATCCAGCTCGCCATGCCCAAAGGCGGCGAAGACGCTGCCCACAGTTTCTATCACGGTGTTCTGGCGATGACCGTCGTGCCGAAACCCGCCACTTTGGCCGGGCGCGGCGGGATCTGGTTTGAAAGCGGCGCGATCCGGTTGCATCTGGGGGTGGAGACGGATTTCGTGCCAGCCAGAAAAGCGCATCCGGCCTTCACCGTCGCCTCGCTCGACGCCACCAAGGCGCAGCTTACATCGGCGGGCATCGCTTGGCACACGGATATCGACCTTCCGGAATTCAGCAGGATTTACACCGCAGACCCGTTCGGTAACCGCATCGAATTGCTGCAACTAACGTAGATCGGGGTTCACCCCGACTCTACCGATTGCTCACCCCCCAATCCTTCGACTTGGCACAAACGCATAGCCATGCGGCGACAGGATCACCGCCTCCCGCAATCCATGCGCCTGTTTGTCAGTCGGCGGTTGCAGAATGACCCCGCCTGCTCCTTCCGCGTTGGCGCAAGCTGCATCCGGGTCACTTTCATGCAGCCGGATTTCAATACCCAGACCCCTTGGTCCGGAGTCCGGCAGCATCCCATGCAGAGGGTGGTTGGAAAAAGTCACATCCGCATGGATCTGGATCGGCTTGTCGTCATAGATCACAATCGCAAAATCCTTCGATTGGCGATGCGCAGTCATGCCGAACACGGCGGCAAGGAAGCTCACCTCCAACGCGACATCCCGCACCAGAAGGTTGATCGAAAGTCCGGTCAATGCATGGCCGAAAGCTGCGGCCGGGGTGGTTTCATAGTCCATCATCTGTCTCCGTCCTGCACCCAATCTGCGCAACCACATCGCCGCTGTCAAACGCACAAGCGCACCGATTGTCCCGCGCCGACGACTGGCGTAGAAGGGGCGGATGAATGGCTTTGTCTATACCCCACCACAAACCGGGCTTTCGATCCTTTTCGCCGATGACCAGATCGTCCTTGCCGACAAGCCGTCCGGTCTGCTTTCCGTTCCTGGCCGGGGCGAGGACCGTACCGATTGCCTGATCAATCGCCTTCGGGCGGAATACCCCGATATCCTGCTGGTGCATCGGCTTGACCTCGACACTTCCGGCGTGATGATCTTTGCCCGAACCAAATCGGCGCAGGGCTTTCTGGGCCAGCAGTTCGAAAAGCGCTTGACCAAGAAGATCTACCTCGCCCGGCTTTGGGGGGAGTTGGCCGAGGATACGGGCCGCGTTGATTTGCCGCTGATCGTTGATTGGCCGAACCGGCCCCGGCAGCATGTCGATCTGGAAACGGGCAAGCCCTCGATCACCGATTGGCGGGTGTTGAAACGCAGCGCCAGTGAAACACGGGTAAAGCTGACCCCGCTGACCGGGCGCAGCCATCAGTTGCGGGTGCATATGATGGAACTCGGCCACCCGATCCTTGGTGATCCGCTTTATGCCAACGGCGAAGCGGCGGCGCATCCGCGTTTGATGCTCCACGCCGACAGCTTGAAGATCCGCCACCCCGAAACCGAGGTTACGATGACCTTCGCGGCGCCCTGCCCGTTCTGACGGCGCTTTGACCGATCAGATCATCGCTTCAATCAGAAACGGGCCTTTGCGGGCAAGCGCCGATTTCAGCACATCGACGAACGCCGCCACCGTCTCCACCCGAGCGCCTTCGACGCCCATTCCCTTGGCAAGATGCACCCATCCCAGTTCAGGATTGTCGCGGTCGAGCATCGGGCTGGCATTCCGCCCCGGCGTGCCTGCGCCGACATTCGCCAATTCGCCATGCAGGATCTGATAACGACGATTGGCAAAGATGATCGTCAACACATCCAACTGCTCCCGCGCCTGGGTCCAGAGTGCCTGCAACCTGTACATGCCGCTGCCATCCGCTTGCAGCGCAATCACCTTGCGGTCCGGGCAAGCCACCGCCGCACCGGTGGCTGCGGGCAGCCCATGGCCGATAGCCCCGCCCGTCAGTTGCAGGAGGTCATGCGGTGAGGCGCCATCGGTGTGCTGAAAGAACTGTCGGCGCGAGGTGATGGATTCGTCACAAATAATGCTGTTGTCCGGCATGTGGCGGGCCAGCGCGATGCTGATCGCATCTGGGGTCAGCGTACCTCGTAGCACATCGGGGGCCTGACGTTGCATCACTCGCGGTGCCGCCGCGGACGCCGCACCCAGCGCATCGGCCAAAGCCGCTATCGCGCCGGGAATATCGCCGCTTGCGTCCACAAGCGTCAGCACCTCGCAGTCCTCAGGCAACATGGAGCCGGGCTTGCCGGGATAGGCAAAGAACACTACCGGTGCTTTCGCACCAATCAGAATGACTTGTTCTGTGCCCGCAAAAGTCGCTACGGCTTGGTCGATGACATAAGGCACCTGGTCGATGTTGACGCGACGCGCCCCGCGTTGCAGCCGCGCGTTGGCCTGCTGCGCCATCAGGCGCGCGCCGGTTTTCTGCGCGATCCGGTCCAGAAGCTCCACATTTTCGGTGCGAGCAACAAAAAACATCTGCATCCAGGTCAGAATTAACCTGGTGTTAATAATATATCGAAAAACTCAACCCAAAGAGGTTTTGGCTGGCGAGGGTGTCTGTGCAATTTGATCCGATATCGGCGTTTGGACTTGTCGCCACCGGTATCTTGTCGGCGCTTGCCGGGCTGATGTTTCTCGCAGCCATCCAACGAAGGGCGACGACAGTAGATAGGGATTCGCTTTTCTCCGAAGAAGGCAGGGGGGCGGAATATCTTTTTGATGGCCAGACCTTGCTGGATGCGACACCCATGGGACGTGCACTGCTGCCAGATGCCTGCAAGCGGGGTGCGATGGTTTGGCCCGGCCTGATATCCTATCTCGAACCACGTTTTCCCGGTGCCACAAATCGTTTGGACACGCTGTCCACCGATGGCATCCTGATGCTGGTCAGCGAGGATGAGGGGAATAGCGGCCCGCTGCTTTTGCGGGCGGAATTGCGCGGCGGAATAACCCGCATCTCGGTGCAAGAAACGGATACCACGGCAGCGGGGTCGCTCGACCCACTGACCCGACGCGCCATAAAGGAAGAGTTGGAACAGTTGCGCCTGATTGCCGCGAAAGCGCCATTGCCGATCTGGCGGGAGACCCTGAATGGCGACGTTGTCTGGGCGAATGCAACCTATCTCAACCTCGTGACGGAGCGGTTGGATGACGATGATGATCTGACATGGCCGCTGCCGCAGTTGTTCCCGGCACGGTCGGACACAACACCACGCCAGAAGCTGGCAGCCATCGGCGACGAAAAGGATCGCTGGTTTGATTTGGTTATATCTGACAACACCGCGCATCGGCAGGTCTATGCGCTTCCGGCGGACAGGACAGTGAAGGCCGAAGTCGGTTTGCACGCCTTCATGCAGACGCTGACCAAGACTTTCGCGCATCTTTCGACCGGGCTTGCGATCTTTGACCATGATCGCAAGCTGGTACTTTTCAACCCGGCGCTAATGGATTTGACCGGTCTTTCTCCGGATTTGCTGACGCGACGCCCATCATTGGCGACATTCTTCGACGCGCTGCGCGAGAATTCCATGATCCCGGAGCCGCGCGACTACAAGGGCTGGCTCAACCAGATCACCGATATTGAAAAGGCTGCCGCCTCGGGCCTCTATCAGGAAACATGGAGCCTGCCGAGCGGTCAGACCTACCGCGTGATCGGGCGGCCGCATCCTAATGGAGCGCTTGCCCTGTCTTTTGAGGATATTTCCAGCGAAATGCTGCAAACGCGGCGCTATCGCGCCGATCTGGAACTCGGGCAGGCGGTCATTGACGGGGTGGATGCCGCGATCGCGGTGTTTTCAGCCGCAGGCGTTCTGGTGATGTCGAACACCGCCTATTCCGCACTTTGGGGCCATGATCCGGCAGCAGCGCTTGGCTCGGCAGGTGCGATTGCAACGGTTTGCACCCATTGGCGCGAACGGACGGCACCTTCAACCATCTGGGATCGGGCGGAGGATTTCATCGCGCAACTCGGCCCGCGCGAGGCATGGCAACATGACGCGCGGCTGGCGGACGGACGAGCGCTGTCCTGCCAGTTCTCACCGCTCGCGGGCGGTGCGACTATGGCAACATTTCGTCAACGCCCACCAAGGGAAGACGACGACGAAAGGCTGACCTTTACCAGTACACGCAAAACTGCCTGACATTTGCGGGCTTGGGCCTTGCGCCCTGCCAAGTGTCGCGTAAAACTGCGCGCATGTCCGGCCCGCCCATCCTTTCGCTTTTTCTGCCTGATGCGGCGGCGACAAACCGGTTGGGGGGTCTGTTGGCTGCGGTGCTGGCACCGGGGGATACGGTCCTGATGAGCGGAGACATCGGAACAGGCAAAACCCATCTTGCACGCGCCTTGATACAGCATAGACTCGGCCGAGCGGAGGAGGTGCCATCGCCGAGTTTCACGCTTGTTCAAACCTACAATGCCGATGGCGTTGAAATCTGGCATGCCGACCTTTACCGGTTGTCACATCCGGATGAGGTGTTGGAGCTCGGACTCGATTCGGCGTTTGACACTGCCATCTGCCTTGTCGAATGGCCTGACCGGTTAAGTGATATTGCCCCAGCCGATGCTTTGCACATCTGCCTTCGGGTTGAGGCGGACGGGCGGCGCGTCGAAATCTGCGGCGGTCGGGATGGTCTGTTGCAGACGCTGACCCAGGCGTGGACCAATGATGTCTGACCGCAAAGCCGCATCACTCGCCTTCCTTGCCAACGCAGGTTGGGCCGACGCTTCTCGCAGTTTTCTGGCCGGGGATGCGTCTGATCGCAGCTATGACCGGCTGCGGCGCGGCACCAAAACCGCTGTCTTGATGGATGCGCCCCCCGGCAAGGGCGACGATCCTGCCGATTTCATCGCCATCGGCGCGCATTTGAATCGCTTGGGCCTGTCCGCCCCGAGGGTGCTGGCGCAGGATCTGGCACAGGGCTTTCTATTGATCGAAGATCTCGGCGACGATGTTTTCGCTGGCCTGATCGCGAAAGAACCGCAGCGTGAGGTGGAGCTGTATGCGGCGGCGACCGATGTCTTGACGCATCTGCAATCCCACCCGGCACCAAAGGACTTGCCCGATCTCAGCGCCATGGATTGGGCGAAGGCTGCGGCTTTCGCATTGGATTGGTATCGCTTCGCGGTTACCGGAAACCGCGTTGATACCCAGCCATTTGTCGCAACACTGACCCGGCTGATCCAGCATCACGCAGATGGGCCGCGCGTGCTGATCCTACGCGATTATCACGCCGAGAACCTGCTGTGGCTGCCAGAGCGCAGCGGCACCGCACGGGTCGGCTTGCTGGATTTCCAGCTTGGGCAGATGGGTCAGCCCGGCTATGATCTGGTCTCCCTGTTGCAAGACGCCCGGCGTGACGTGTCTGTCGGCATCGAAGTGGAGATGATCCAACGGTTCAGGCCGGATATGTCGGGCGATTTCCTCACCTCGTACGCGGTACTTGGCGCGCAGCGCGGTTTCCGCATTCTGGGCATCTTTGCCCGGCTCTGTCTGGTCGCAGGGAAACCACATTATGTCACACTGATCCCGCGGGTATGGCAGTATCTGCAACGCAATCTCCGCCATCCGGCGCTTGCCCCTTTGGCCACGATTTGCAACATTCAACTGCCCGAACCGACCCCGGAAGCCCTTGAAAGGATACGCGCGCAATGCGGAAAACACCCGATGCCGTGATGCTTTTCGCCGCCGGTTTCGGTACGAGAATGGGGGCGCTGACCAAGGATCGGCCCAAACCACTGATCCCCGTTGCCGGGACTACGCTTCTGGATCATGCGCTGTCGCAGGTTGCCAAAGCCGGCATCACGAAAATCGTGGTGAATGCGCATTACAAGGCGGAACAGATCGCCGACCATTTGACGAACCGCCCCGATATCCACCTCTCGCAGGAGCGGACGCAGATTTTGGACACTGGCGGCGGGCTGCGCGCGGCTTTGCCAATGCTCGGCGATGGTCCGGTTTTCACGCTCAACACCGATGCGGTCTGGACCGGGCCGAACCCGCTGGCAACTTTGCGGGGGGCATGGGATGCGGCGCGGATGGACGCGCTTTTGTTGCTGGCTGCGCCCGGCCGGATCACCGGATTTCAGGGCAGCGGAGATTTCATCATGGCGCGGGATGGCCGGATTTCGCGTACAAATGGTGCAGCGGGCATGGCTTTTCTTGGCGCGCAAATCATCATCCCGCGTGGGATTGAGTCGATTGCGAAACCGACCTTCTCGCTTAACATGCTTTGGGACCGGATGATCGCCGAAGGCCGCGCTTTTGGCGTCATCCATCCCGGTGGTTGGTGTGACGTTGGCCACCCGGAGGGGATCGCGGATGCCGAAGCGATGTTGCGGGCGCGAAATGTTTGCTGAACCCGCACCCCGACTGTTCGCGCTGCCGCCCGGAGCCGATTTCCCGGCGCAACTGGTTGCTGGGCTGCGGCAACGGCTTGCCGACCACCCCCCCGAGGCGATGGCGCGCGTCACGCTTTATGTCAACACCACCCGGATGCAACGGCGGATCACCGCGCTTTTTGCGGCGCAAGGCGCTGGTTTCCTGCCGCGCATCCGCTTGGTCACCGATCTGGATGCGGCGCTGCCAACTTCCGGGCTGCAGCCACCGGTTTCGCCGCTGCGGCAACGCCTTATCCTGGCGCAACTGGTGGAAAGGCTGCTGGAGCGGGAACCGGATCTTGCCCCGCGCTCGGCGCTCTACGATCTGGCGGACAGTCTTGCGACATTGATGGATGAAATGCAGGGCGAAGGCGTTTCACCCGATGCCATTGCAGCTCTCGATGTGGCAAATCATTCGGCGCACTGGGCGCGGACCCGCGCGTTCATGGCCATCGTGTCGCAGTTGTTGAATGATGTTGGGCAAGCTGGTAACCAGACCCGCCAGCGGCTTTTAGTGCAGATGATTGCAGAACGCTGGGCGGTTGCACCGCCACAAAACCCGGTGATCGTTGCCGGTTCTACCGGCTCGCGCGGAACCACCGCGTTGTTCATGCAAGCGGTCGCGCGCTTGCCGCAAGGTGCGATTGTTCTGCCCGGCTATGATTTTGACCAGCCAGAGCCGGTTTGGCACGGGTTGGGCGATGCAATGACCGCCGAGGATCACCCGCAGTTTCGGTTTTTCAGACTGATGAAGATGCTGGATGCGGCACCAACGGATATCAAGCGCTGGGTGGCGGATGATGCGCCCTGTCCCGCCCGCAATCGGTTGGTGTCGCTGTCGTTGCGGCCCGCGCCAGTGACCGACCAGTGGTTGACCGAGGGCAAGACGCTGACCGATCTTGCCACCGCCTGCCGGGATCTGACCCTGATCGAGGCAGCAAACCCGCGGGCGGAGGCGGCAGCGATTGCGCTGATCCTGCGACAGGCCGCCGAAGATGGCACCACGGCGGCGCTGATCTCTCCCGATCGCGGGTTGACGCGGCAAGTGACTTCGGCCCTCGATCACTGGGGCATTTTGCCCGATGACAGCGCCGGTCGCCCTTTGGCCCTCTCAGCACCGGGGCGCTTTCTGCGCCATGTGCTGCGCCTGTTTGATGCGCGGATGACGGCGGAATCGCTGCTGATCCTGCTAAAACACCCGCTGACGGCGAGTGGCAAGGTCGGACTTGCTGACGGTTCTGCCAATCGCGGCGAACATCTGCTTTTCACGCGCAATCTCGAACTTGATTTGCGCCGCAAAGGCCCGGCGTTTCCGACCGGTGCCGATTTGGTGAGATGGGCCGAAACCCAGAAGAATACGGGTGTTTTGCCTTGGGCGAAGTGGCTGGCGGAAACGCTTGAAGGTGTGTTGCAACCTAGCGTGAAACTGCCGCTTGCCGCGCATGTCACCCGCCACCGCAAAGTGGCAGAGATGCTGGCGCGCGGCCCGTCGGACAGCGCCATCACCAGCGAGCTGTGGGAAAAAGAGGCCGGGATCGCGGCGCTTGCCGTGATGGAGGAACTGGCGTCCGAGGCAGAGCATGGCGGGATGATGAGTGCCGCCGATTACCTGCATCTGGTCGAGGCGCTTTTGAACCGCGGCGAGGTGCGTGAAGCGGTGCAATCGCACCCGCGCATCATGATCTGGGGCACGTTGGAGGCGCGGGTTCAAGGCGCGGAACTGGTGATCCTTGGCGGATTGACTGACGGGATATGGCCGCAATTGCCTCCGCCCGATCCGTGGATGAACCGCCAGATGCGACTGGCGGCAGGGTTGTTGCTGCCGGAGCGCCGGATCGGTCTTTCGGCACATGATTATCAGCAGGCGATTGCCGCGCCGCGTGTGGTGATCAGCCGCGCGGCACGCAATGCCGACGCCGAAACCGTTCCCTCGCGCTGGTTGAACCGCTTGACGAACCTTCTGGGTGGGTTGCCTGCGCAGGGTGGGCCAGAGGCATTGGCCGGGATGCGCGCGCGGGGCGATGAATGGCTGGCGCTGGCCGCCGCGTCCGAGCGCCCGGACCCGATCATGGCAAGCGCCCATCGCCCGGCACCGCGCCCGCCGGTTGCCGCGCGGCCGCAACGGCTTGCTGTGACCGGGATCAAGACGCTTTTGCGCGACCCTTACGCGATTTACGCCCGCCACATCCTGCGGCTGTTCCGGCTGAACCCACTGCGCCCGTCGCCCGATGCGCTGTTGCGCGGCTCGGTACTGCATCAAGTGCTGGAAGATTTCACCCGCAACCGACCGGATAGTGAGTCGCTGCATGAGGCACATGCAAGGCTTCTGACTGTCGCGCAAACTGTGTTAGTGGCGGAGGTCCCCTGGCCCGCCGCCCGTGCGCTTTGGCTGTCGAGGATCCGGCGCGCTGCCAGCTTCTTTCTTTCGGTGGAGGAAGATTTGGGCGGAACTCCCGTCGTGATTGAGAAACAAGGCGCGGTTGATTTGACCGGGGTGCCATTCACCCTGACAGCGCGGCCCGACCGGATTGATTTGTTGCCCGACGGCCGGGTCCATATCTTTGATTACAAGACCGGCAGCCCGCCATCAGCCGCTCAGCAGGAGTTGTTCGACAAGCAGTTGGTGCTGGAAGCAGCGATGGCGGAACGTGGCGCCTTCACACCAATAGGGCCGGGAGAGGTCGCTGGTTTCACCTATGTCGGCCTTGGCACCTCGCCAAAGACCATGACGACCGCGCCAGATACCGCCATGTTAGATACCGTTTGGGCAGAACTTCATCACCTTGTCCGGGAATATTTGTCGCCGGATCGCGGCTATGCGTCGCGACGCGCCATGCATGGCGAACGCTTCCCCGGCGACTACGATCACCTTGCCCGTTTTGGCGAATGGGAGATGACAGACGCCCCCAAGCCGGAGGATGTGACATGATCCGCAACGCCGCTTCCGAACGGCAGGTGCAATCGGCAAACCCATCCGCCTCCACCTGGCTTTCCGCCAATGCCGGGTCGGGTAAAACGCGGGTGCTGACGGATCGGGTCGCGCGCATGTTGCTTTCGGGCGTCGATCCGGGGCGGATCCTGTGCCTGACCTATACCAAGGCGGCGGCATCCGAGATGCAGAACCGCCTTTTCGCGCGCCTTGGCGATTGGGCGATGAAAGAGGATGCGGCGCTGAAACAGGCACTGGCGGAGCTGGGAGTGCAAGGCGCGGTAGATGCGGCGCGGCTGGCGCGGGCGCGGCAACTGTTCGCCCGCGCGATTGAGACGCCGGGCGGTTTGCGAATCCAGACCATCCATTCCTTCTGCGCCTCGCTTCTGCGCCGCTTCCCGCTGGAGGCCAAGGTGTCGCCACAGTTCACCGAAATGGATGACCGTGCTGGCGCGCTATTGCGCGACGAAATCCTTGATGAAATGGCCGACAGCATTGCCCCGGATGTGATCGCCGCCCTCGCTGCTGCCTATACCGGTGAGGATTTCGGCGGTCTGGCGCATGAGGTGGCGGGACGTCGCGCTGCGTTCAATCCCCCCTTGTCGGAACAGCAATGCCGCGAACTGTTCGATGTGCCGGAAGGGCAGACCGAAGCCGAAATTCTTGCGCAGGTGTTTCTGGGGGGTGAGGCGGGTTGGCTGGCAGAGGCAGTGGACATCATCGCGGAAGGATCGGCGAATGACGTGAAAGCGGCGGATAGGCTGATCCGGCTCAATCTCGCCACGCCTGACATGGCCGCTTTGACCGGATTGGAGGGGGTGTTACTGACGGGAGCAAGTGCCAAACTGCCGTTTTCCGCCAAGTTGGGCACGTTTCCGACCAAAGCGACCCAAGCACGGCTGGGGCCGATGCAAGACCCGTTGGAAGACCTGATGCAGCGCGTCGAGTCGGCGCGGTCGGCGCGTGTGGCGCTTATCGCGTCACAACGCAGCACAATCCTGCACCGTTTTGCCGCCGTTTTCCTTCCCGAATATGCCACACGGAAACAGCGGCGCGGCTGGCTCGATTTTGACGATCTGATCACACATGCAAAGGCGTTGCTGACTGATCCTTCGGTCGCGCAATGGGTGCTGTTCCGGTTGGATGGTGGCATTGATCATATTCTGGTCGATGAGGCGCAGGACACGAGCCCCGACCAATGGGCGGTGATCGAACTTTTGGCGAATGAGTTTACCTCGGGCCTTAGCGCGCGCGAGGAACCCCGCACGATTTTCGTCGTCGGCGACAAGAAACAATCGATCTACTCCTTTCAGGGTGCTGATGTCGACGCTTTCGATGGCAAGCGGGCGGAGTTCAAAGCCCGGTTGGACCAGATCGGGGCCGGTTTGCAGGAATTGCAGTTGGAACATTCGTTCCGCTCCTCCCACGCCATTCTGCGTCTGGTCGATCTGACATTTGACGAGCGACGGCAGAAGGGGTTGGGAGGTGAGGTCAAGCATATCGCGTTCTTCCCTGACATGCCGGGGCGCGTGGACCTTTGGCCGGTGATCGAGAAATCATCGGACCCGAAGCCGGAGAACTGGTATGATCCGGTCGACCTGATGAGCGAGGAACATCACGCCGCCCGCCTTGGCCGTCAGGTGGCCGACACGATCAAGGGTATGATCGACCGTGGCGCGCAGATCCCCACTGATGGCGGCAGATCAGCACGCGCGGTTCATGCCGGGGATTTCCTGATCCTCGTGCGCCGACGTTCCGATATTTTCAGCGCGATCATACAGGCGTGCAAAACGGCCGACTTGCCGATTGCCGGGGCAGACCGACTGAAGCTGGGTGCGGAACTCGCGGTGCGCGATTTGGCGGCCCTGCTGGCCTTTCTTGCGACGCCAGAGGATGATCTGTCACTCGCCGCTTGCCTGCGCAGCCCGCTTTTTGCCTGGACCGAGCAGCAGCTTTACAGCCTCGCGCAGCCCCGCAATCCCGGTGCATACCTCTGGGAAACCCTGCGAAACAGTGCCGAACATGGCGCAACCATCGCCGTGCTGCGCGATATGCGCAAACAGGCGGATTTCTTGCGCCCCTATGACCTGATTGAACGGATTCTGACCCGCCACGGTGGTCGCCGCAAACTACTGGCGCGCTTGGGTGCTGAGGCGGAGGACGGTATCGACGAACTCCTGTCGCAAGCCTTGGCCTATGAAAGCAACGATGTCCCAAGTCTGACCGGCTTTCTGGGCTGGTTGGAGACGGATGAGGTTGAGGTAAAACGTCAGATGGACAGCGCGGGCGGGCGTATCCGGGTGATGACAGTGCATGGCGCGAAGGGTCTTGAAGCGCCGATTGTCATCCTGCCTGATACCGCCCGGCACAACGCGCGCGAACACGATGAGGTGTTTCTGCTGCCCGCTGGGCCGGTCTGGAAACTGCCCAGCGCCGAAAGCCCGGAACCCATCGCGGAGGCCCGCGCTTTACGCAAAGCAAAGGCGGAGGCAGAGGCGATGCGACTGCTTTATGTCGCCATGACACGCGCGCAAAGCTGGCTGATCGTCGCTGCGGCAGGGGACATCGGCAAAGACAAAAGCGATGACGAAGAAGCGTCGAATGTGGCCTGGTATCGGATGATCCAGGACGCAATGGTCGCCGCTGGTGCGACGGCAACGCCCGGTGGCGGCTTGCAACTCGTCGAAGGGACATGGCCGCCAGACATCGGACCTGCCCCTGCGCAAACGGTTGCGTCACTTCCGCTGCCAAGCTGGGTCAGCACTGCAGCGGCAGAGGCAATTCGTCCACCGCAACCGCTTAACCCGTCCGACCTTGGCGGTGCCAAAGCCCTGCCGGGGGATTTCACGCCCGACGATGAAAACCGCGCAGCGATGGATCGTGGCACGCGACTGCATCTGTTGCTGGAGCATTTGCCTGAGCATGACCCGGTAGATTGGGCGCGCATCGCGGCTGCGCTTTTGCCCGGTGCGGCAGATCTGAAGCACCTTCTGGAAGAAGCGAAAGGCGTCCTGCTCCACCCCGGTTTGCGCGAGATCTTCTCCGCCGGAACCGTGGCCGAATGTCCGATCACAGCGCAACTGGATGGCAGGCCGCTGATTGGCACAATCGACCGATTGCTCGTTCGAGAGAGATCCATTCTCGCCGTGGATTTCAAATCCAACCTGCTTGTACCCCGCACCGTTGCTGAGGTGCCGGAGGGATTGTTGCGGCAAATGGGTGCCTACGAGGACGCGTTGACGCAGATTTATCCCAATCATGCAGTCACGGTCGCGTTGCTATGGACGCGAACGGCACAACTGATGCCCATAGATGCCGAGATCGTGAGGTCCGCACTACAACGCACCACACTCCCTTGACGTTGCCGGGGCGCAGCCTTAACTTTGCTAATAACACATTCCACTCAGGAGATATGTAATGGCCACCGTCGCAGTTACCGATGCAACCTTCGATGCCGAAGTACGCAAATCCGATATTCCCGTTGTCGTCGATTTCTGGGCGGAATGGTGTGGTCCGTGCCGCCAGATCGGTCCGGCACTGGAAGAACTGTCCGCTGAGTATGCCGGCAAGGTGAAGATCGTGAAGATCAACATTGATGAGAACCCGAACAGCCCGGCCGAACTGGGTGTGCGCGGGATTCCGGCGCTGTTCCTGTTCAAGGATGGCGAAGTCATCTCCAACAAGACGGGCGCTGCGCCCAAAGCCTCGCTCGCAAGCTGGATCGCCACGGCGGTTTGATTTTCCCGGATTTTTGTTAAGGGCGGCTTTCGGGCCGCCTTTGTCATATCCGCGACCGACCACCCGCAACACATGGAGAACATTCATGGCCGACGACAAATTCCCCGGCTGGCATGGCACGACGATTCTGGCCGTGCGTCGTGGTGGTGAAGTGGTGGTTGCAGGGGACGGGCAAGTCAGCCTCGGCCAGACGGTGATCAAGGGCAGTGCGCGCAAAGTGCGCCGGCTGTCTCCCGGTGGGCGTGATGTGATTTGTGGATTTGCAGGGTCGACCGCCGATGCCTTCACCTTGCTGGAACGGTTGGAGAAGAAACTGGAAGCGATGCCGGGGCAACTCGCCCGCGCCTGCGTGGAGTTGGCGAAAGATTGGCGTATGGACAAATACCTTCGCAATCTGGAAGCGATGCTGATTGTCACCGATGGCACCGACCTGCTGGTGATCACTGGGGCGGGTGACGTGCTGGAGCCGGAACATGACATCGCGGCCATTGGTTCTGGCGGCAACTTTGCGCTGGCGGCGGCGCGCGGCATGATGGAAACCGATCTGGGTGCCGAAGCCATCGCCCGCAAAGCGATGTCGATTGCCGCCGATATCTGTGTCTATACCAACGGCAACCTGACGGTGGAAACGATCAAACAGGCCTGAACGTTCCGCTCAGGCGCCTTCCTTTTCCACCAACCCTTGCAGCAAAGCCATGCGCGATTGCGCAAAATCGCCCGGTTCCGGCGCGATGCCCCGCATCATGCGCACGAAGAACTGCCGATAGCCTTCGGTCTTTTGGCACCACGCCAGCAGCTTCACCCCCTGCGGCGGATGCACCAGAGCAAGCGGCAAGACGCTGCGCGAACTTTCCTGCTCTGCCAGATCGGTGTAGTCGAACCGAACCGGTCGGCAATCAGCGATTGCGGCATGGAGTTGCGCCAGATCGGCGGTCTGCGCGGCTGGCATATCCGTGCGGTAATAGGACGACGGGCGCACATCTAGCGCACGGTAGAGGCGACACAGCAACGCGCCTTCCGGATCGGTGTCGCCAGACCCTCCAACGCGGCCGCCGCCGCCGCCGAGGCTACCGGATCACCGCGATGATCCGCCAGTGCCAGGCCACGCAGGGCCGCATCGCGCAACACCGGGTCCATTGCGGTCGCAGCCGTTGCCACAGTGCAGCGCGTACCCAGACCGATGGTCGCCGCAGCCCCTGCAACCCGCCCGGCAAGCGCGCGGCGGGTCAGCTTCGGGGTTTCGGACGGATCGCGGCGCGGCAGCATGACAAGGTTCCTTCATACTCAAAAAGACAACCCTGATGCAGCAAGTTTCGGCATCGGTCCAGTCGATTGGTTGATTCCCCGCAACTGACTCTCTAAGTGATGCAGGACAATGACAGGAGCCGATGATGACCGATCTGACCCCCCGCGAGATTGTATCGGAACTTGACCGCTACATCATCGGCCAAAGCGATGCCAAGCGCGCCGTTGCAGTGGCGCTGCGCAACCGCTGGCGGCGCAAGCAACTGGCAGATGATCTGCGCGATGAGGTCTATCCCAAGAACATTCTGATGATCGGACCGACCGGGGTTGGCAAAACCGAAATCTCCCGCCGGTTGGCAAAACTGGCGCGCGCGCCCTTTCTCAAGATCGAGGCGACCAAGTTCACCGAAGTCGGCTATGTCGGACGCGATGTCGACAGCATCATCCGCGATCTGGTCGATGCCGCGATGATCGACACCCGCGCCCATATGCGCGAAGATGTGAAATCCCGCGCGATGAAAGCCGCCGAAGACCGCGTGATTGAGGCGGTGGCCGGCAAGGATGCGCGCGAACAGACCCGCGAGATGTTTCGTCGCAAGCTGAAAGCGGGGGAATTGGACGATACCGTGATCGAGTTGGAAATCGCCGACACCTCAAACCCATTCGCGATGTTCGACCCAACGGGCCAAGGCGCGGGCGGCCAGATGGGCGGCATGATGAACCTAGGCGATCTGTTCGGCAAAATGGGTCGCACGCAGAAACGCCGCATCACTGTCGCCGAAAGCCACGAACTGCTGATCTCGGAAGAAGCGGACAAACTGCTGGACGATGAGACGGTGAAACTGACGGCGCTGGAGGCGGTGCAGGAGAACGGCATCGTGTTCATTGATGAGATCGACAAGGTTTGCGCCCGCGCCGATGCGAGGGGCGCGGATGTGTCGCGCGAAGGGGTGCAGCGCGACCTGCTGCCGCTGATCGAAGGAACCACTGTTTCAACCAAACACGGCCCGGTGAAAACCGACCACATCCTGTTCATCGCGAGTGGCGCTTTCCATATTGCCAAACCGTCGGACCTGCTGCCGGAATTGCAGGGCCGGTTACCGATCCGTGTCGAACTGCGCGCGCTGACGGAGGCGGATTTCATCCGTATCCTGACCGAACCCGACAACGCGCTGACATTGCAATATAGCGCGCTGTTGGCCACCGAAGGCGTTACAGTGAAATTCACGGAGGACGGGATCAAGGCACTCGCCCGTATCGCCGCCGAGGTGAACCAATCGGTCGAAAACATCGGCGCGCGCCGTCTTTATACCGTGATCGAGCGGGTATTTGAGGAATTGTCCTTTACCGCACCCGACCGGGACGGCGAGGAGGTTATCGTCGATGCCGCATTCGTGGAGGCGCATCTGGGAGAGCTTTCCCGCTCCACCGACCTGTCGCGCTATGTTTTGTAGGGTTTACTGGCCTTGAAGTCAGCCCAACCGAAACCATCAGGCCGCATACCCGCCGGACGGCGCAATCACCCCTTCACAACCGTGGCAGTTTTCGCTAGGTTGAGTGTGCTTTGGTTCGGACGGTCCGCCGTTCGAGTAAAAGGGAACGCGGTGAGGTTTGCCACAGGCTGGCCAATTCCGCGACTGCCCCCGCAACTGTAAGCGGATAGCGAAGCCGGATTATACCACTGTGGCGCTTGGCGCTGCGGGAAGGTCCGGCCAAGCGATGACCCGCAAGTCAGGAGACCTGCCAAGGTGTTCACCCTGTTCGACCGCGAGGGGCGCGTCGGGCTGCGGAGCTTCCGCGCGTGGTGATTTCACCGTCGGCGGGGGCATTCCATTTCCCTCCTGCGACAATTGTTGGACCATGCGGCCGAAACCTGGCCGCCGCTGAGGGTTAAAAATGCTGGTTTCATCCAAGCGCATCGTTTTGCTGGCAACCGTTGCCATATCACCATTCCTGACCACCCCCGCCTATGCCCAGGCCGCCTTTGATCTGGGAGAAATCATCGTTTCCGGTAGCCTTTCACCGATCGCCACCGGCAACACCGGGGCAACTGTCGAAGTCTTGACCGGCAATGATGTCGGCGCCGATGATTCGTCGATCATCCGGCGGCTCGACCGGCTTCCCGGTGTCACGTCGACGTCCGACGGCGGGCCGGGCCAATCATCGGGCATCCAGATTCGCGGACTTCCGGCACGGTATGTTGCGGTTCGCATCAACGGCATCGACGTGGCGGACCCTTCGGGCCCGCAAAGCCAGTATAACTTCGGTGGGCTTACGGCGTCTGGCATCAGCCGGATCGAGGTTTTGAAAGGGTCGCAATCGGCGCTTTACGGGTCCGAGGCAATTGCGGGCGTGGTCGATATCCAGACATTCCGCCCGGAGACCCTGGGCTTTTCATCGGAAATGGCCACCGAGGCGGGCAGCTTTGGCACCTATTCAGGAACATTGAGCCTTGGCTACAAGACCGCGACAAGCGAGGTTGCCTTCACCTATGGGCGGACCACGACCAATGGCATCTCCGCCAAGGACGACAACACCGAAAAGGATGGGTTCAACCAGACCACAGCAACGCTGACCGCACAGCATCAAGTCAACGACAACCTCAGCTTCGGCGCGTCGTTGTTCCTGCGCAAGGGCTCGGTGGATTTCGATGGTTTCGGAACGATCAACGATTACGCCCTCAACGAAGAACGCGGCGCGCGGGTGTTTGCCGAGCTTCAGACTGGAATCGTAAAGCACACCTTCAGCTATTCGCATTTCGACATCAGCCGGAAATATCCTTTGGGTTACGTCGTCAACTATAACGGCGACCGCAAGCAACTCGCCTATCTTGGCAGCGCAGAACTCAGCCCGGTCTATACGCTCAATTTCGGGATCGACCGGACAGAGGAATCCTTCAGCGATGATACAATCGCGAGTTCGGAGAAGACCCTGACAGCGCAAGCGGAATTGCTGGTTCGTCCGAGTGATGCGGTCGATCTGTCCGCCGCAGTGCGGTATGATGACAACAACGTCTTCGGTGGTAAAACCTCGGGACGTCTGGCCGCCGCCTGGCGTCCGAGTGCGGATCTGACCTTGCGGGCAGTTCTGGGAACCGGTTACCGCAACCCCTCGCTTTATGAGCGGTTCGGGCCTTTCGGACTTGCGACTTTGAAACCGGAGAAAAGCCGCAGCTTCGAATTGGGCGCAGAGAAGACGCTGGGGGATCGCGGGTTCGTCAAGGCCACACTGTTCTTTTCGGAAATCGACGATCTGATTGATTATGATTTCACCGCTGTCGGCTGCACGTTCGGGCCGGGTTGCTACACCCAAGTCGCTGGCAAGACGAAATCAAAAGGGATCGAGCTGTCGGGCGACTATGCGATCAACGACACAGTCAAGGTTTACGGGAATTACACCTATACCGATGCCAGAACCAAAGGCGTTCGCCTCGCGCGCGCACCGCGCCATGACCTTGTGATCGGGGCGAGCAGTGCATTCACCGACAAATTCAGCGGTTATATGGATTTGCGGCATGTCGCCGGGGTGGTCCCTGCGCCGGGCAATCCCAAGGTGCGCGACTACACGCTGGTCGGTTTGGGTGTGAACTATGACATCACCGACAAGGCCACCGCCTATCTTCGGGTCGAAAACCTGTTCGACAAGGATTATCAGACGGTTGGCGGTTACAACATGCCCGGTCGTGCCGCGTTCGTTGGCATCCGTGCGAAATTCTGACGCGATATCGCTTGTTGCCGCGTTCATCCTTGGGGTGGGCGCGGCGTTTGCGTCGCCGGATTCAGGCGATCCCGGCGATTTGGCCGCGACCGACGCCCCGCGCCGGGTCGTTTCAATGAACCTTTGCACCGATCAGTTGGCGATGATGCTGGCCGCGAAGGGACAGCTTTTGTCTGTGTCGAGTCTTGCGCTGGATCCGCGTAGTTCGGCGATGGTGGAGGAGGCGAAGGCCTACACACCCAATCAGGGGTTGGCTGAGGAAATCTATCTGATGCACCCCGATCTTGTGTTGGCGGGCAGTTTCACGGCAGTGGCAACGGTCGATATGTTGACCCGCCTCGGGATTCCGGTTGTGCGGTTCGATCCGGAATACTCGCTGGCGGATGTCGCCGATCACATAATCCGGATGGGAGAGGTTCTGGGGCGGGAAGACCAGGCGGCGCAGATGGTGACAGAATTTCGCGCCGGGCTTGCGGCCTTCCAGCAGGGAGTCAGCCGAAGGCCGCGCGCTGCCCTTTACTCCGCCAATGGCTATACTTCGGGTGACCGCACTTTGGCCGGGCAGATTTTGTTGGCGGCAGGCTTTGCCAATGTCGCTACAGAAGCGGGATTTTCCGACGCAGGCTTCATGCCGCTGGAAGTGCTGGCAATGGAAATGCCGGAAGCGGTTATCACCTCGCACCCCTATCCCGGCGCGTCGCGGTCTGAGGAGATCATGGATCATCCGGTGGTGCAGGCGGTGCGTCGGTCAGGCACCAGCGGCAGTTTCAGCAACGCCGATTGGGTCTGCGGAACCCCGTTCGTGCTGCGCGCCATTGGCGCGATGGTGGATCTGCGGCGCAGAATGGGGGCGAGGTGATGCGGCTTCTCACGCCTTTGGTCCTGTTGGTTCTGGCCCTGTTCATCGCGGCGTTGCTGATCGGCCCGGCGGGGATCGGACCGGTTGAAAGCCTGCGCGCGCTGATCTTTGGCGGCGAAGGCCCGATCCCGCTGGTGATGCGGGAAATCCGGCTGCCGCGCGCGATTCTGGCGGCGCTGATCGGTGGCGGCTTGGGGCTGTCCGGCGCAGCGTTGCAAGGGTACTTACGCAACCCACTTGCCGATCCGGGGTTGATCGGGGTGTCTGGCTCTGCCGCCGTCGGAGCGATCCTGGCACTGCAAACGGGAGTCGCCGCACTGGCAACGCTCGCACTTCCCGCAGCGGCGATGACCGGCGCCGTGGTGGGTGTGCTTTTGGTGCTGGTGCTTGCGGGCGCGCGCGGATCGTCGCTGACGCTGATTCTTGCGGGGATTGCTATTTCGGCACTGGCGGGGGCGTTGACCTCACTTGTGCTGAATCTGTCGCCGAACCCGTTTGCCGCGAGTGAGATCGTATTCTGGATGATGGGATCGCTTGCCGATCGGTCAATGACGCATGTATGGATTGCGCTGCCCTTCGTGGTGGCGGGTGCGGCGATGCTGGCAACGCTGGCGCGCGGCCTTGATGCGCTGACGCTGGGGGAAGATGCAGCCGAGGCGATGGGCATCAACCTGCGCCAGTTACGCCTGACATTGGTCCTGGGGGTGGCGGCTATCGTCGGCGCATCGACGGCTGTGGCGGGTGCGATTGGCTTTGTCGGGCTGGTGGTGCCGCATATCCTGCGCGGCTTTGTCGGCGGCAGGCCCGGCGCGTTGCTGTGGGCGTCAACGCTGGGCGGGGCGGCGATGCTTTTGCTCGCGGATATCGCGGTGCGGGTGGTACTGCCCGCGCGGGATCTGAAGTTGGGCGTCCTGACGGCACTTGTGGGTGCGCCCTTGTTCCTGCACCTGATCTACCGCACGCGGAGGGCCGGGCTTTGACATTGCTTTGCGTTTCCAACCTCAGCGTGACATTGCGCGGAAGGTCGGTTCTGACCGATGTTTCGCTGACCATTCAGGCGGGCGAAGTGGTGGGGCTGATCGGTGCCAACGGTGCAGGAAAGACCACAGCGATGCGCGCCATCCTGGGGCTTTTGTCGCATCAGGGCGAAAGCTCGCTGGCCAAACTGTCGCCGCGCGCGCGAGGGCGCGCCGTGGCATGGATGCCGCAAACCCGCGAAATCGCGTGGCCGGTAACGGTGGAAACGCTGGTCGCGCTTGGTCGCACCCCGCATCTGGGTTCTGGCCAGCGCCCCAGTGACGCCGACCGTGCCGCAGTGCGGCGGGCGCTACAACGGATGGAACT
>NZ_JAKDLJ010000242.1 GCF_030452865.1 Pseudorhodobacter sp. | reverse complement strand
GAAAATGGCCGCGTAAGTTCTACGAATGCACCCCGTTGGAAATGGGGGGATTACCCAATGACTTGAGGGGCCGTATGGAGGGGATTTTGAAATCGCCTGAGGTCGAAGATGGAGCTTTCGAAGTCATTGGCGCCATGCTTTCGGACGCTTGCCGCATGCAAAACCAACACCACTTCGTAAAGAAGAAAAAACCCAAAAAGGAAATCCAGTCTCTGGAGGTAGAAGTCAGTCAGCTATTGAAAAGGGTTGATCGGACTGAGAATGCTCTAGTTCAGAAGGTACTTGAAAGTGAAATTGAAAAAGTCGAAGGCGCGAGACTGCGTGCGGAAGCTTTATATGCCCTTTCGCCCCAAGTCGAAATCAGTGACAAAAAACCTTAGAACTTACCCGAGAATTTCTAGCAAGTCATTGGAAGGTGTAGATAAATGGGGATTTCAAGGCGAAAAAGGCAGTGCTCAGTTTGGCTTTTGAAGAACCGATTAGAGTCACCGAGGAAAAGGGTGTTAGAACACCAAAATTCTCGTTTCCATTCCGCGAGTTAGGATACGCAAGTGTCGGCGATTTGAATTTGGTGGAGCCAGGCGGGATCGAACCGCCGACCTCTTGAATGCCATTCAAGCGCTCTCCCAACTGAGCTATGACCCCACAAAGGTACAAGGCCATCGGCCTTGTCTGGGTTATTTAGGGGAGGGGGGCAGAGGCTGCAAGAGGAAAAATCTTTGCAACGTCAAATCTGCCTGCGCGTGGCCTTCTGCCGCCATCGCCCCCGAACCACCGTCAGTTTTCGTCGTCGGACCCGCTCACATCGGCCAGATCATCCAATGAGACGGTATCGTCACCATCATCATCTTCCAGCAGATCATCATCGGTGTCGTCGGCATCGTCCGATTCGACAACCGCCAACAGGTCGTCATCGTCACCGTCCAGATCATCGACCAGCACTTCGTCATCTTCCTTGACCTTGGCCGGGCGGCTTGCAGCGGCGGAGGTGATGATCTTGCGGCGTGCGCTGTCGATATCCACGACTTCGCCCGTATAGGGGCTGACAATCGGGCTTTTGTTCAGGTCGTAAAAGCGCTTTCCGGTGGTGGGGCAAAGGCGCTTGGTGCCCCATTCTGCTTTGGGCATGGTATTCCCCTTGTGACATCCGTTGCGGGCGGGGTCCGTGATGGCCCGGCACTTCCGGCAAAGGCGTCGCTTGCCACAGGTCCGGGCGGCTGTCAAAGGCATTTTGCATGACAAAGCGGTGACAGGTCGGTGATGTCAGGCGGGATTGCAGTTGATGGGGCTTGAAGGCTTGCGCCGGGCCGGGCATCCTGCGCCAACGCCAAAAGGGGATTTCATGCCAGTTCTGCCCGGAATACCACCTGTGGAGGTGACGCTGCGCCGCACCGCACGGGCGCGGCGTCTGTCGTTGCGGGTGTCGCGGCTGGATGGGCGCGTCACGCTGTCGCTGCCGCCCCATGCGCGAGAGGCGGAGGCATGGGCGTTCCTGCGCGCACAGGAAGGCTGGATTCGCCAGGCGCTGGCCAATGTCGTGCCCGAAGGTATGGTCACGATGGGCGAGACGATCCCCATCGAGGGCCGGCTTGTTCGGCTGGTGCCGGGGGTGGGGCGGTCGATGCTGCTCGCAGGTGAGGAATTGCAGGTGCCCGGCGACTCGGCGCGAACGGGCGCGCGCGTCGCGGCATGGCTCAAGACCAAGGCGCGTGACCGGTTGGCGCTGGCCTCTGATACCTACGCGCGGCGGATCGGCAGGCGGTATATGACCCTGACGCTGCGCGATACGCGGTCGCGTTGGGGGTCTTGCACCTCGGAAGCGGGGTTGATGTATTCCTGGCGCCTGATCATGGCCCCGCCGCAGGTGTTGAACTATGTGGCGGCGCATGAGGTGGCACATCTGGCCGAAATGAACCATTCGCCCCGGTTCTGGGCCATCGTTGCCGATCTGATGCCCGAGTATCAACACCATCGGCGCTGGCTGAAATCGCAGGGCAATCAGCTTCTCAGCTATCGGTTCACCGAATGACCGAAACCCGGTGCGCGGGATGCTGACGGCGCGCGTCACGGCGCTGTCGCGTCCGGTGGATCCGAACGCCGCCGCGCATGAGCGGCTTTACCGTACCTTGCGCAGTCAGGTGATGCACGGTGAATTGCCCCCCGGCCAGTCATTGACGCTGCGTGGCTTGGCGCGGACCTTTGGCGTGTCGATGACACCGGCGCGCGAAGCGGTCCGGCGTTTGGTGGCAGAAGGCGCGCTGTCGCTCTCCTCGTCTGGCCGGGCCGCCACACCGGAGCTTTCGCCCGAACGGATCGAAGAACTCGCCTCCATCCGCGCGCTGTTGGAGCCGGAGCTGGCCGCCCGCGCGCTGCCGCGCGCGCATTTCGCCTTGATCGACCGGTTGGCGCTGATCAATTCCGCCAACAGCGAAGCGGTGATCAAACACGATGCGGTTGCGTATATTCGTACCAATCTGGAATTTCACCGAACGCTCTACCTGCGCGCGCAAGCCCCGGCGATGCTGGCGCTGACCGAAACGGTGTGGTTGCAACTCGGCCCGACAATGCGCGCGCTGTATGGTCGCCTGCGCCGGAACGAAGCGCCACCCTATCACCGGCTTATCATCGCTGCCTTGCGAGCGGGGGACGAACCGGGGTTGCGCCTTGCGATCCGAACCGATGTGACGCAGGGGCTGCGACATTTGGCGGGCTGACGACGGATTGATCCAGATCATGGTTTTCGCCGAACCAAAGGCGCACACTGCGCCGATGCCCGTTGGCTGAGGGAGGCGGAGATGTTTGAAAAACTGAAGGCGCGGCTTGCGCGCAAATCGCTGTTGGAAGAGGTCGGCACCATGCCGGACCGCGATCTGTCAGACCTTGGCGTGTCGCGCGAACAATTGGCCAATATGGTGCGCATCCCCGATGCGGTGCCGGACCGCATGGAAAAGATGGCCGACCGTTTCGGCGCCGATTTCACCCGCTTGCAACGCGCCCGCGACAGCTATCTCGACGCGGTGGAGGAATGCCACCATTGCGGTGCAACCAAGGCCTGCGGCAAGGCGCTTGCCCGTAGCGGCGCGGATCAGGCCACGCCGGAGGAGTTGGATTTCTGTCCCAACGCCGAACTTTATCGCGATCTGGCGCAAAAGCCGCATTGATCATTTCGGGGGTTTCGCAAGCCATGCCTGTCGCTTACGCTGCTTGAAACTGCAGCGGAGGACAGAATGACCGTTCACATAGGCGCAAAACCGGGTGAGATTGCCGAAACCGTTTTGATGCCGGGCGACCCTTACCGCGCGCGCTGGGCTGCCGAGAAATTCCTGACCGATGCCAAGCTGGTCAATGAAACCCGTGGTATGCTCGGGTTTACCGGCACATGGCAGGGCCACCGCGTCACGATCCAGGGGTCGGGCATGGGAATGCCGTCGCTTTCGATCTACGCCAATGAACTGATCCGTGATTACGGCGCGCAAACGTTGATCCGCATCGGCTCTGCGGGTGCGATGCAGGCGAATATCAAGATCCGTGATCTGGTATTGGCGATGTCGGCCTGCACGATGTCAACGCCATCCCGCGGGATATTCAAGGAGTTGAACTTTGCCCCGACCGCCGATTTTGGCCTGCTGCAAGCGGCATGGAAAGCCGCCGAAGGGCGCGATGTCGTAACCCATGCCGGGCAGATTTATTCCTCGGACGTGTTCTATGATGAACGCCCGGATCTGAGCGAGCAGATGCAGCGCCATGGCGTGCTGTGCGTCGAGATGGAAGCGGCAGAACTTTACACCCTCGCCGCCCGCTATGGCCGTCGCGCCCTGGCGATTCTGACAATCTCCGACCATCTGCTGACGCATGAGGCGTTGCCAAGCGATCAGCGTGAGCGCAGCTTTGGCGATATGGTGGAAATCGCGCTGAAAGCGGCTTTCGCCTGACGGCGACGCAAGAAGGAAACACCATGCCCCATCTCGCCCCCCGCCCTTGGGTTCCCGCGACTTGTGAAGATCTGATCCAGACCTACGCCACTGAAACCACCGCGGCGTCGGCTAAAGTCGCGGCGCGGCTGGAGGCGCTGATTGCCCGCAATGCCGAGATTCACGATGCGGAATGTTTCAACCTGAACCCCGCGACCAATGTGATGAACCCTTTGGCGGAGGCGGCACTGTCGCGCGGCCTCGGCTCGCGTCCCTCGCTTGGCTATCCCGGCGACAAATATGAGATGGGGCTGGAAGCGATTGAGGAGATCGAGGTGATCGCGGCCGAACTCGCAGCCGAAGTGTTCGGCGCGAAATACGCGGAAATCCGTGTCGGTTCTGGGGCTCTGGCGAACCTTTATGGCTTCATGGCGCTGACGAAACCGGGGGATGCGATCATCGCGCCCCCCGGCAGCATTGGTGGCCATGTCACCCATCACGCTGCGGGGTGTGCCGGGCTTTACGGGCTGAAAACGCATCCGGCACCGGTCAATGCCGATGGCTACACCGTCGATCTGGATGCGCTGGCGGATCTGGCGGCGCGGGTGCGGCCAAAGCTGATCACCATCGGCGGCAGCCTGAACCTGTTTCCGCATCCGGTGGCGGAAGTGCGCGCGATTGCTGATCGCGTCGGCGCGAAGGTGTTGTTCGACGCGGCGCATCAATGCGGGATCATCGCGGGCGGTGCATGGCCCAATCCGTTGCAGCAAGGCGCGCATCTGATGACGATGAGCACCTATAAATCATTGGGTGGCCCCGCGGGCGGTTTGATCGTGACCAATGACGCGGAAATTGCTGAGGCACTGGACCATATCGCATTTCCCGGCATGACCGCGAATTTTGATGCGGCGAAATCAGCGGCGCTTGCGATCAGCCTGCTCGATTGGCGCGATCATGGCGCGGTTTACGGGCAAGCGATGATAGACCTTGCGCACGCCTTGGCGCGCGAACTGGCCGCGCTGGGTCTGCCGCTGTTCGGCGCGGACCGGGGCATCACGCAAAGCCATCAATTCGCGATTGTGGCGGCGGGGTTTGGTGGTGGCCAAGCGGCGTCGAAAACCTTGCGCAAGGCCGGGTTTCTCGCCTGTGGCATCGGCTTGCCGATTGCCGAGGTGCCGGGCGACATGAACGGCTTGCGCATCGGCACACCGGAACTGGTGCGCCGGGGTGTGACGCCTGCCGATGCGCCCGCTTTGGCCGCGCTGATCGCGGAAGGCTTGCGCTCCAACGATCCGGCTGCGGTGGCGCCCCGCACGCGCGCGATGCGGGCGCGGTTTCAAGGCATGCATTACCTCCGGCAGGGGTAGAGCATGTTGGGTTTGTTCGGATTTGCATATTCCCCACCGGGGCGAAGCAGCGTTTTCGAAGAATGCCGCATTCGCGCCGGTGGGTGAATAGGGTTGAACACAAAATGCTCCCGTCAGGCCTTGCGATGCGGATTCAGGCAATCGCGTGGCGTCTTGCCCTCGGGCGGGTCCATCGTCGCGCCGCAGGCTGCGCAGACATAATGGTTCGGTCCGCCTGTACGGTC
>NZ_JAKDLJ010000241.1 GCF_030452865.1 Pseudorhodobacter sp. | reverse complement strand
AGAACAACATCCTCCATCGCGCCGTGTTCCGAGATCAGCAGGTATTTCTGAACCTCATAGAATTTCATGCGCTGGATGGTATCCAGCGGGTTTTCTTCGCCGTCCACCACGCCGGTTTGCAGCGAGGTATAAAGTTCGCCAAACGGCAAGGCGATGGCCGAAGAGCCAAGCGCATTCATCTGCTCAATCAGGATTTTGCTGTCCATCACGCGGAATTTCTGGTCGGCGAAGGCCGCCAGATCGGTCAGCGGTTTGTTGGAGGTGAAATTCTTGAACCCGTTAGGCCAAAGCGCCACGCCAACCACACCGCGATCCGTGAAGGACGCGAGCAGCGCCTGCCCGAACGGGCCGTCACGCAAGGCTTGTGCGGCCACTGGATCGGTCGGCATGATATAGGGGATATCGAGGACTGAGATCACCGGGTTGAAACCGCCAAGGAAGGCCGCAGGCGAAACCGTGGCCTCCAAGGTTCCAAGCTGTACACCTTCGGTCATCTGACGCTGATCGCCCAACTGACCCTGAGGAAAAATCTGAAACTCCACCGCGCCCTTGGTGCGCTCTTTCACCACGGCGGCAACTTTTTCGAGTGCAACATGACGGCTTTGTTGGGTCGATTCCAGATGACCGATGCGTGCCACGAATTCCTGCGCTGCGGCTGGAACGGCTGCGGCAAGGATAGTGCTGGCGGCAAGCGCGCAGAAGACACGGCGGCGAATGGTGGTCAATGTCGTGATCATCAGATTTTCCCTATCGGTTATGGAAGGCACTTGATTTATCAGGCACCGCTGGCTTTATGTGTCGGCCCCGACAAGAGCAAGCGCATTTGCTGCGCAGGAAGCAGCGATCTGCAACCTCGCATGAATTTTACAAGGATGACAGCGCGGAGCGCGATTTGGCTGCCGCGCTGATGCGTAGAGCCGAAAAAGCCCCCGCCTGCCTGCCCCCCAAACGCACAAGATTTCGCCGCGACCGGATGCGGCCATGATGGCAAGCGACACTCCGTGGATACATAGAGCGCCAAGTCAATTTGCGAAACAACAGCAGAACAATTGATTCAGATCAACGCGCGCGGCGGTTGTACGCGCCAGAAAACCCAAGCGATCCATGCCTGCGCCCCGCCGGGATGACGCTCTGGGGACAGATATGCAAAGCCATGACAACGCCCGCACCACGGATCAAACCCGCGCATTGGCGCTCAGCACGATCGCCTTCACCGCCTGTTTCGCCGTCTGGACCATCTTTTCCATCATTGGCGTTGCCATCAAGGCCGAACTAGGCCTGAGCGAATTCGAGTTCGGCCTGCTGGTCGCAACCCCGGTTCTGACCGGCTCCGTTTCCCGGCTGTTTCTGGGTGTCCTGACCGAGAAATATGGCGGGCGTCTGGTATTTACCACGCAGATGGTGCTGACCGCGGCGGCGACATGGATGCTGACCTGGGCCACGACGTATCCGATGTATCTGGTTGCAGCACTTGGCATCGGCCTTGCCGGTGGGTCGTTCATCATCGGGGTCGCCTATGTTTCGCGCTGGTTTGGTGCGGGCAAGCAAGGCACGGCGCTGGGGATATTCGGCGCGGGCAACGTCGGCTCTGCCGTCACCAGCTTTGTGGCGCCGTTTGTCATGGTCGCTTATGGCTGGCACGGGGTTGCACATGCCTGGTCGGTGGCGCTGTTGCTGATTGCATTGGTGTTTCTGGTCTTTGCCAAGGACGACCCGGAGCTTGTGGCGCGCCGCACCAATGGGCAACGCGCGCAGTCACTGGCCGAGCAATTTGCGCCGCTGAAGAACCTTCAGGTCTGGCGCTTCTCGCTTTACTATTTCTTTGTGTTCGGCGGTTTCGTCGCCATTGCCCTTTGGGCGCCCCACTACCTGATTGATGTTTACGGCGTTGATATCCGTACCGCCGGTATGGCGGTTACGGCCTTTGGCCTGTCCGGGTCACTGTTCCGCGCCTATGGCGGTGCGCTGTCGGATCGGTTCGGCGCGCGGTCGGTGATGTACTGGAGCCTTGGGTTTTCGGCGATCCTGCTGTTCATGATGTCCTATCCCGACACCTCCTATGTCATCAGCAGCAAGAACGGCCCGATTGCGTTTGAGACGCGGATGGATTTCGTTCCCTTCATCATCGCGCTGTTCGCGCTTGGCTTTTTCATGAGCCTCGGCAAAGCGGCGGTGTTCAAGCACATCCCGGTCTATTACCCGAAACACGTCGGCGCGGTGGGCGGCTTGGTCGGGATGATCGGCGGCCTTGGTGGCTTTGCCCTGCCCATCCTGTTCGGTGCAGTTCTGGATTTGACCGGGGTTTTCACCACGGCTTTTGCACTGCTGTTCCTTGTTGCCGGTGTCTCCTTGGGTTGGATGCATATGGCGATTCGTCATATGGAACGGACGGCGGGGGCTGTGGCGCTCGACCAACTGCCGCAACTGCCTGAAATGCAAGGTATGGCCGTGCCGGAGGCGCTTGCAGGCTCCCGCACACTGGAGGAGTGGGAGCCCGAAGACACCACCTTCTGGCAGGAAAAGGGTCGCAAGATTGCACGGCGCAACCTGTGGATTTCGATTCCGGCGCTGCTGCTTGCATTCAGCGTCTGGATGGTCTGGTCCGTGGTTGTCGCGCGACTTCCGGCCATCGGTTTTAACTTCACCCAAGGGCAGCTTTTCTGGCTGGCGGCTTTGCCGGGGCTGTCGGGTGCGACTTTCCGCATCTTTTACAGCTTCATGGTGCCGATCTTTGGCGGCAGGCTGTGGACCACGGTTTCCACCGCGTCCCTCGTGATCCCGGCTTTGGGCATTGGCTATGCCGTGCAGAACCCCGAAACGCCTTACCTGATCTTCCTGACGCTGGCGCTCCTGTGCGGGTTTGGCGGCGGTAACTTCGCATCATCGATGGCCAATATCGCCTTTTTCTTTCCGAAGTCGGAAAAGGGCAACGCCTTGGCCTTGAATGCGGGTCTGGGCAATCTCGGCGTGTCGGTCATGCAATTTCTGGTGCCGCTCGTCATCACCACCGGCGTTTTCGGGGCCATGGGCGGGATGCCACAAACCATGTCTGACGGCGGTCAGCTCTGGATGCAGAACGCGGGCTTCATCTGGGTTCCTTTCATCATCGCCGCGACTGTTGCCGCGTGGATCGGAATGAACGACGTGGCCGATGCCAAGGCGAGTTTTGCCGAACAGGCGATCATCTTCAGCCGCAAACACAACTGGATCATGTGCGTGCTTTATACCGGCACGTTCGGCAGTTTCATCGGCTATTCGGCGGGCTTTCCGCTGCTGGCCAAGATGATGTTCCCCGATGTCAATTCGCTGCAACTGGTGTTTCTGGGGCCGTTGGTCGGCGCGCTGTCGCGGGCCGGAACCGGTTGGGTCAGCGACCGTTTCGGCGGCGGGCGCGTGACGTTCTGGACCTTTATCGCGATGATTATCGCGGTGTTCGCGGTGATCACATCGCTTGGCGCAGGCAGTTTCGCTGGCTTCTTTGCCGCGTTCATGGCCCTGTTCCTATTGACGGGGATTGGAAATGCTTCGACGTTCCAGATGATTCCGGTGATCATGGGGCACGAAGTTCCACGCCTGATGCCGGGCCTGAATACCGATGAAACACGCAGGCAGGCAGGGCGCGAAAGTGCGGCGATCATCGCCTTCACCTCAGCCATCGCAGCTTACGGCGCGTTCTTCATCCCCAAGGCATACGGCACCTCAATCGCGATGACGGGGGGGCCGGAAGCCGCCCTCTGGGGGTTCCTTGCCTTTTATGTGATCTGTGCTGTTTTGACTTGGGTTTATTACACCCGCCCCAGCGGGCTGCTTTATTCGACCGAACGTGGTGCCCGCCCCATGACTGCCATAGCCTGACCTGAAAGGAATACCAGATGAGCAATCTTCTCGATCGCCTGAACTTTTTCAAATCCCTGCGGGTCGATACATTCGCCGATGGTCATGGGCAGACAACGATAGAAAATCGCGATTGGGAGGACAGATACCGCAACCGCTGGAGGCATGACAAGATCGTGCGCTCCACCCATGGGGTGAACTGTACCGGATCTTGTTCGTGGAAGATTTACGTCAAGTCGGGGATCGTGACCTGGGAAACCCAGCAGACAGATTACCCGCGCACGCGCCCCGATATGCCAAACCACGAACCGCGCGGCTGTGCGCGGGGTGCAAGCTATAGCTGGTATCTTTATTCCGCCAACAGGGTGAAAACGCCGCTGATCCGGGGTCGGTTGATGAAGCTTTGGCGGGAGGCGCGCAAGACCATGACGCCGGTTGCCGCGTGGGCCTCAATCCAGGCTGATCCGAAAGCGCGCGCCAGCTATACCAAGACGCGCGGCAAGGGTGGTTTTGTCCGCGCCGAGTGGGATGAAGTGACCGAGATTATCGCAGCCGCCAATGCTCATACCACCAAGAAATACGGTCCCGACCGGGTGTTCGGTTTCTCCCCCATTCCGGCGATGTCGATGGTCAGCTACGCGGCAGGTTCGCGCTATCTGAGCCTGCTTGGCGGCACCTGCATGTCATTTTATGACTGGTATTGCGACTTGCCTCCCTCCAGCCCGCAAACATGGGGCGAGCAGACGGATGTTCCCGAAAGTGCCGATTGGTACAACTCCGGCTTCCTGATGCTTTGGGGCTCCAACGTGCCGCAAACCCGCACACCGGACGCGCATTTCTATACCGAGGCGCGGTATAAAGGCACCAAATCGGCGGTGGTCAGCCCCGACTATTCCGAAGCCGCGAAGTTCAGCGATATCTGGTTGAACCCGCAGGCAGGCACCGATGCCGCCCTTGCGATGGCTTTCGGCCATGTGATCCTGCGCGAATACCACCTTGACCGTCAGGTGCCGTATTTTGAGGATTACACCCGGAAGTATTCCGACTTCCCCTTGCTGGTGAAGCTGGAGGAACAAAACGGCCGCCTTGTCGCTGGCCGTATGTTGCGCGCCAGTGATTTCTCGGATGCTTTGGGCCAAGACAACAACCCGGATTGGAAAACCGTGGGGGTGGATGCCAAATCCGGCAAGGTGGTGGTGCCGAATGGCTCCATCGGGTTTCGTTGGGGACAGGATGGCAAGTGGAATCTGGAGGAGAAGGCGGCAGGCGCAGACATCGACCTCAAATCCACCTTTATTCTGGAGGAGGACCGCGATGAAGTGGTCGGCGTCGATTTCCCCTATTTCGGCGGCGAGGCGCATGAGCATTTCGTAGCCGACAAGCGCGGCGCGATCCTGACCCGCAACATCCCGGTCAAGCGTATGGCGCTGAAGGATGGCGAAACACTCGTGACCACGGTGTTCGACCTCTTTTGCGCCAATTACAGCCTTGATCGCGGTTTGGGCGGCGAAAATGTCGCGAAGGGTTTTGACGCCGATGTGCCGTTCACCCCGGCATGGGCGGAAAAGATCACGGGCGTTCGGCGCGACAAGATCATCGCGGTTGCGCGTGAATTTGCCACCAATGCCGAAAAGACCAACGGTAAGTCCATGGTGATTCTGGGGGCAGGGATTAACCATTG